>NZ_JBAJNO010000006.1 GCF_036880985.1 Limibacter armeniacum | reverse complement strand
ACAGGGCTGGCACGCAAACATTTCCAGCCGTTGTTGAATCAGCTGGATAAGCAACTGAAAAAAGTACAGCTACAGATCCGTCAACTGATTCAGGAAGATGAAAAACTCAAACAACTGACCAAAATTGTCACCTCCGTACCTGGTGTGGGAGAAATTGTTTGTTGGAAACTACTGGTTGTGACCAATGAATTCAAGGATCTCCGAGATGGACGGAAGTTCGCCTGCTACAGTGGTGTAGCTCCATTTGCCTATACCTCAGGCATTAGTATCAAAGGAAGAGCAAAAGTATCCAATATGGCTAACAAAGACATGAAAAAGTTATTGCATATGGCTGCAGTAGCAAGTATTGGTAAGGGAAAAGGAGAACTCTATGATTACTTTCACAGAAAAGTAAAACAAGGCAAACACAAGATGTCAATCATTAACGCTGTTAGAAATAAGATTATACACCGAGTATTTGCCTGTGTGAGTGCAAATAGAGAATATGATTATTCTTATATTAATGCACTTGTTTAGATTATAGAAATCGTGATAATCTCTAATGTACTTTATCATTCTAAGTCGATACCACTATGAGCTGGACCATTTCACGCAGACGTTTTTTACTTTCTTCATCAGTCCTGACTGGAGCAATATTTCTCGCTCCTAAAAGCTTGTTTTCACAAAGTAAACAACCTAGTATCCGCTTTGGAGTACTGACGGACAGCCACTATGCCAATCGCCCTGAATCAGGGACAAGATTTTACCGTCAGTCAATAGAAAAGCTGGAAGCTTGTGTTGAAGTTTTGAATAAAGAGAAAGTGGATTTTGCGATTCATTTGGGTGATTTAAAAGATCAGGACGAACAAAAGCAAGAAGTGGATACATTGCGTTACTTGTCTGAAATAGAAGGTGCATTTGCCAAGTTTAACGGACCAAGATATCACTGTATTGGAAACCATGATGTTGATAGCATTTCAAAAAAGCAGTTTCTTGAAGGTGTCGAAAACACAGGTATCCCAAAAGATCAAGGACATTATTCTTTTGACCTGAATGGATTTCATTTTATAGTACTTGACCCTAATTATCATCCTGATGGAAGCCATCATAACCATGGTGATTTTAAATGGTCTGAAGCGATTATTCCGGAAGGTCAGTGGAAATGGTTTGAGCAAGACCTTGAGAAAACAACTTTGCCAACGGTCGTATTCTGCCATTTTACTTTATATAATTTTACTCGAGACAATGACCCATTTTATGTGACAGATTTTGAAAGGGCTCAAAAGCTGATGGAAAAATCAGGAAAGGTATTGGCTGTACTTCAGGGACATGTACACCAAGAAGATTTCCAGACCATCAATGGGATTCATTACATTACACAATTGGGGATGGTAGATCATGATGGGCTTGATAACAACAGTTTTGCCATTGTAGAAATTGATCAAAATGGGTTGGTTATAAATGGCTACAAGAGAAGTACTTCTCACAAGTTTTCGTTAGCCAAAAAGTAACCTGAAAATTATAGCTATAAGTGCTAAAAGCAAAGAGCGTCATCCCAAATCAGGTTGGAATGACGCTCTTTTATTATATCTATATCATATATAGCTTTTAGAATAAAATAGCCTATTGGGTCTTAGCCTCTTTTCTTTAATGACTCCATAATACCTCTAGATGTTTCCCTTACCCTGTCAAGGTTTTCACTCTTTGCAGAAATGGCTATGTGAATTTGTCTGCCATCCACAGCTGTAAAGAAAACCAAGTAGTACTCACCCTGATTGGATGTTTCAAGATAGGCTACAGGCAGTGAGTTGATATCTACTGTTTTGGTATCCAACCAAACTGCATTTGGGTACATTCCCTTAAAATGGTTTTCATAAAACTCCCTTAGGTTATCTACCTCCCCTTCTGAAAGTGGATTCAAGTTATCTGACAGTATCAGGGTTATAGAATCCTGCTCCTGATGCAGCTCCAATACCGGATGAAAAGGTTGGTCATGGTACTTTTCATCTAGTACTTCAGGATCAAGTTGGCTAAACGTTGATGGAACATCAATTGACAATTGCTCAAAGATGGCAACCTGTACATTTTGACTTGGCGAAAATGCCCATAATACTGGTAGTAAGCTGATTGCTAAAAAAATTCTTTTCATTAGATCCTAGTTAAAGCTGTTGCTCTTTGTAAAGTTTAGTTATGAACATCTGTTCTGCTCCCAACAAGGGCTTATGCTGATTACAGGAGTCACTTTTAAAATAGTTTCTTGCTGGTTTTATGCAATTTATGTTTCTCGTTCAATGTTACAGACTGTTCAGTTCCCGTAAATATACAAACTTTCCAAAGCTGAAAAACTATATTTTGAATCAGAAAAGGTAATTGACTGACTGTTCAATAGAAATGATTGAGCTGATATACTTATAAATACCTGTAAGTATGATGACTACGTAAAACAAAAAAAGACCCCTCAGGCAAATCACCTGAGAGGTCAACTTTATATAGGGTACTTGATTGAATTACAACTTCTTCAAACCTTTCTTCTGGCTCTTGTCTGTCACTTCAATCAAGCTGATTGCATAACCACCTGCTGCTACTGAACGCTGTGTCAGTTTAGACTTGCTGTTCACCAACACCTTACGGATATTGTATGCTTGAGGGTTTGTCTTGTAATCAGCATCTTTCGCATCGCTGTAGATAGTTGCTACATACGTTTTGCCTGGCTCCAGGAAGTCGAAAGAGATTTTGGATACATAAGCCTCGTCACCTGCAACGTTACCTACAAACCAGTTGTTAGAACCTTTCTCACGACGAGCGATTGTAATGTATTTGCCTGGTTCTGCTTCCAGGTACTTGCTCTCATCCCAATCTACTGCCACATCCTTGATAAACTGGAACGCATCCATAAAACGCTTGTAGTTTTCAGGAAGGTCAGCTGCCATTTGCAGTGGGCTGTACATTGTCACGTACAGTGCCAACTGGTTAGCGATTGTCGCATTTACATGAGAGTGGTTGTTAGGGTTCAGTTTTGAGATATCCATCTCGAAGATACCCGGCGTATAGTCCATTGGACCACCAATCAGACGCGTGAAAGGCAGGACACTTACGTGGAAAGGCTTGCTACCACCGAATGCCTGATACTCTGTACCTCTTGCTGACTCGTTACCGATCAGGTTAGGGTAAGTACGTGCAATACCTGTAGGACGAACTGCCTCGTGCGCATTGATCATAATCTGGTACTCTGCTGCTTTTTCCAAAGCATACTGGTAGTGGTTCACGATCCACTGGCTGTAGTGGTTTTCACCACGTGGCAGGATATCACCTACATAACCACTCTTCACTGCATCATAACCGTTGTCTTTCATAAACTGGTATGCTGCATCCATATGACGCTCGTAGTTACGAACTGAAGAAGAAGTCTCATGGTGCATGATCATCTTCACATTCTTGCCTTCAGCGTATTCCTGAATACCTTTTACATCAAAGTCAGGGTAAGGAGTCACGAAGTCAAACACATAGTCTTTTGACTTACCGAACCAATCTTCCCAACCTACATTCCAGCCTTCTACCAACACGCCATCAAAGCCGTGCTCAGCTGCAAAATCAATATATTCTTTTACATGTGCTGTATTTGCACCGTGTACACCATTAGGGTTTACTTCAGTAAAGTTAGTCTCACCCAACTGTACTCCACTCAGCTCATTTGTATAAGCCCAAGAGCTTTTACCTGTAATCATTTCCCACCATACACCAATGTATTTCACTGGCTTGATCCATGAAGTATCCTCAATCTTACAAGGCTCATTCAGGTTCAGTGTCATGCGAGAAGCCAAAATCTCACGCGCATCATCACTCACGATTACTGTACGCCAAGGCGTTGTACGAGGTGCTTGCATATAACCTTTGTCACCTACTGCATCTGGTGTCAACCATGACTCGAATACAAAGTTCTTGTCATCCAAGTTAAGGTGCATACATGGGTAGTCGATCAGCGCTGCTTCATGCAGGTTGATGTACAGTCCGTCATCCGATTTCAACATCAGGGAAGTCTGAACACCTGTTGGAGAGAATGAAGTCTGAGAAAGGTTACCACCGATAGCTCCAGCCATCAAGCCTCTGATTTCTGAAAGACGTGATACTGTATAGTCATACTCCTGCGTGTCATAGTCACCCGGAATCCAGTATGCCGTGTGGTCACCTGCCATCGCAAACTGCGTATGCTCCTCCTTGATCACGAAGTAAACAAGGTTTTTCTGCTCAGGGAACTCGTAACGGAAACCTAAACCATCATTGAAAAGACGGAAACGGATGACCATCTTTCTGTCATTAGTCTTCTGGTCCAGTGTTACTGCCAGTTCTTTGTAGTGGTTACGGATTTGGCTTTCCTCACCCCAAACTGGTTTCCATGTCTCATCAAAAGAAGTAGTATCTACTGCAGCCAAAGTGAATCCATCATAAAGAGATGCCTTTGGATCTGCTTTCTTGTTTTTCAGTTCGATCTCCGAACCGAATTGCTGACCTGATTTGTCTGACTTTAGCTCAAAGCCCAACTTACTTGTTTTAACAACCTCTTTCCCCTTATAGGTTAACGAGTAGGTTGGTACGCCGCCTTCAGCCAGATTAAATTCCATTGTCAGTTTACCATCCGGAGACTTCAGTTCCGTCTGGGCTGACACGATACTTGTGACAAGGCACAACAGAATTAAAATAAAGTTCTTTTTCATTTTTATACAATCAATACAACACTAAGCTTGTCCAATTAAATATTGGTCGTTACAGATTTTACAGTGACCATGAGGTAACTATATTTCCACAAAGATATAAGAGTTTATGAGCCAATTCTAATTTCGAATTTCCCGAAACCGGTTACGAAATCAGTAACTGAAAAAAAAAACACCAAATATTTAGAAATATTAACCCCCTATTCTCAGAATCTTATATGCATTAACATCTAATGAGTAATTATCTCCAAGCTCTACAGTTTCTCCTGAAATCATATCTGTCCAAGTCGTATTTTGAAGCGTTGAAGGGAGCGTCAAATTCACCCCATTATTTCTAGTATTGACCATAACCAATAAGGCATCTTGCCCACTATGTCTTTGATAAATCAAAACGTCTTTATGGGTATATGTAGTCAGCTCTTTATCCAAAAGATCTATCACTTCTGACCTGACTTCCATGACTTGTTTGTACTGTGAAAGAATGTCCGGATTTTCACTCCAGTCAATGACATCTTTGGTGAAAAATGAAATCAGTTCAGGTCTTGCTACTTCCTGTCCCGAATAGATCAATGGAATCCCATCCATAAATGCGGTTGCCACAAAAGCCCCTACACTCCCCTGCTTACCAAAAATATCAACAGGTGATTCGTCCCAAGCGTATACGTCATGGTTTGTGATATATCGCAGCTTGGTCTTCCCTGCCGGAACTGCTGACCACTCCTGTTCACTGGTTACAAACAGGCTAGATGCAGATGAATTCTCATGGTATACTTTCTTGATCTGGTTATAGAAGTCCCAAGAGTAATTGAACTCAAAGCCAGCATCAAAATTGTGAGTAGCACCACCCTCAGCGAGCCAAATCAGGTCTTTGCTTGAAGTATTGTTCACTGCCCCAATTGCTTGCGACCAAAAATCTTCAGGTACAAAGTCCACAGCATCACATCTGAAACCGTCGATCCCTGCACTGTCGACCCAATACTTCATCGAAGCTATCATCTCATCACGCATGTCCTGACTGTCATAGTTCAACTCTGCCACATCAGCCCAACCAGTATTTGGGGGTGAAATGATATTGCCACTGCCATCCTGTGCATACCAGCTTTTGTTACTGATCCAAGGGTTGTCCCAAGCGGTATGGTTCGCTACCCAATCCAATATCACAGCCATGTCCCGCTCATGTGCTTCATTCACTAGATCGATCAGGTCATTAAGCGAACCAAATTCTGAATTAACTTCCTTATAATTCCTTACAGCATAAGGCGAACCTACTCCTTTTTCAATACCGATAGGGTATATAGGCATCAGCCATATCACATTAGCACCAAGGCTCTCAATATGGTCAAGGTTGTTTTTTATACCATCCAGTGTACCTGCATTGCTGAACGATTTCAGGTTTACTTCATAAACTACCATCTCATTTAGTGAGGGCACATTATCAAACGGGTTGACCGTATGGTTTTGTTTTTCATCATCTTTACCACTTGGACTGGTCAGGTTGTCTTCAGAGGAACATGAAAACAACATAGCCCAACACAACAGGAGCCAATACATTTTTTTCATTGTCATACACTTCAAAAAGTTAGAAACATCTACAAACAAGTCTTTTTTGTCGGGATATCAATAAAGCCAGAAAGAGCTGGCACCGGGAACAGCCGCCCAAGACAGTGTTCATCACCTCAGACAACTGGTTCCCAGACCAACTCTAGTGTATAAGACGAACAGCCTTATACATCACTTCAACTGTTTATCCTATATTCTTTTATATCAGTTTTTGATAATCTCATAGTTGAACTGGTACGGAGCCTTTTGTGTATTAAAGCTCAAAATCACTGTGTAATTACCTTCTTCTTTTACATCATAAGATGCACCATCAAAGTAGAGTTGACCACGTTTAGAGGTAATATTTCCAACACCATAGTTAATACCCCAATCATTGTTAGCCCTAAATTTCAAGGCACCTACTATCAGGTCAGTTGTAACTCTCCAAGTATCCGTCTCCGCATCGTATGTCATTGGCGTAGAATTTTCCCAACCTCCTGAAGTGGCTGTACCAATCAGACCAAATGACTCCACCAATGCCGACTCATAAGTCATTTCTGCAAGTTTTGGCTGAATTCTATAGAATCCGGCAGCAAATGTAACCTGCTCAGCAGCATCGTCAGTAGACAAAGTACCGTCTGCTATAAAACCATAATTGGTATGGTTGTAATCAGGGTGGCTAGTCAGTTTAAGGTCAGTTTCAGCATTCAGGTAAACGTAACCGTCAAATATATTGTCACCTGTCTGGATCAGTGTAGCCGACTCTTCTGGCTTCCAACCTTGGTAACCTCCTGGAGTCCAAAGCATGGCAGGAGCTGCTATATCCAATGTCGTGATGACACCATTACCAGTCTCTGAAGCCAACTCGTTGGTAGCAGAAGTGGCAACTACTCTAAATGCTACATTTACGGCTGTATTTCCTTCTTGCATCAGGTTACCCATCAGGTAGAAATTCAATGCCTCATTTGTAACTGTCAAAGAAGTTTCTGTCACTTTACCCAATGTAATTGCATTCGCAAAATCGTTACCTTCTACATCCATTTCCACAGTATATACCACATCTGAAGTTGAACCAAAATCTGCGGCATCCCATTCGATTGTATACGCATCTCCAATATTCTCTGCCGTGATCGTTGTAGCCAGTTCTGAAGTAATTACTGGAGGCTCACCTGCTGAAGCATAAGTTCCAACAGAAAGCGTAACCAACTCAGAGTTTAGGTCATTGAACCCTTCTGATTGTGCTACAACTCTCAATTCCACTTTGGCTGTTTCATTAGGGTTTTGACCCAATGTACCGATCACCATATCATTCAGTTCTGAGTAAGAGACTGTAATAGAAGCTTCTTGTGTTGCCGCCAAGATCGCTGGAGTCGCAAACAAGTTATCTACAAAATCAAGCTGCACAATATAAGTAACAGCCAAATCCACCCCATAATCCGCTTCATTCCAAGTAACTGTCAGCTCAGAGCCCAAGTTGTTCTCATCAATGCTGATGGTTGTACCGCCTTCAGGGGTCACCATTGCAGGCGATACCAGTTCCTCATTTACGATGATATTTTCTCTTTCCACACAAGCCTGCAACAGGCAAAACAGGGAGACAATTAAAAGTTTATATGATTTCATGATTGTGTCGTTTAATTAGTTGTCAGATTAGTAGTTTGGATTTTGCTTCAGGTTAGGGTTCAGTCCTAAGTCAAATGCAGGAATCGGGAAAATATCCCTGAATGATGCAGTCGGAATTCCTTCTTGAATACCGCCTTTCCAGTCCCACACAAGCTTACCATCTGTAAACTCACCGAACCTTACCAAGTCTGTTCTTCTGTGACACTCCCAATACAATTCCCTGCCTCTTTCATCCAGAAGAAAGTCCAAAGTCAGCTCTGCATCCGAAATGTTTCCTGAAGCATCCTCATAAGCACGAGACCTGATTTCATTTACATACTGAAGGGCTCTGCCTCTATCTCCTGCACCACCTCTCAATGTTGCCTCTGCATACATCAGGTAAATATCTGCCAACCTGAACATAGGGAAGTCAGTATCCACAAATGTTCCGTTCTTGCCTTTGATCCCTTTTGATGATACATTCTTAAACTTGCCTGTCAGGTACCCTTGGTTAAACATAAATGGATCTGTGATTTCCAGGCTACTCTGTCCACTGGTATGGAAGATCGCTCTCTTATCCGTAGCACCTGTCACATCCTCAAACGACCTTTCTACAAAGCTGGTAGATGGTCTGTTACCTGACCAACCTCCTGACGGAATACCATAATCGTTATCCGCATCCATGGTACCTCCTACTTGCGCATGAATAATGAAGGTCATTCCCCCATAGTTTCTGGTATTGTTACCATCCTCCGCAATCGGGAAGATGATCTCACTTCTGTATTGGTGGTTGTCCGCCAGAAATAGGTTTCTGTAGTTGTCAATCAGGTTATATTGTCCTGAATTGATGATTTCATCGCAATACTTGATACAGTCATTGTACCTGTTCTCTCCTCTATATACTTCCGCATTCAAGTACATTTTTGCCAGTAGTGTCCAAGCAACTGCCTTGTCTGCCCTCGCATACACGTTCTGTCTTGGATCTTTCAGGTTAGGCAACGCTTCCAGAATCTCTGCTTCGATATGATCAAAAAGGGCTTCTCTCTGAATCATCTCTGGTTGAAATGCACCAACTCCGTCTTCAGGTAAAACAAATGGTACGTTCCCCCAAAGATCCATGGCAAAGTAATAGAACATCGCTCTTAGCAACTGAGCCTCTGCTCTGTATACTGTCACCTCCGCCTTGAAGTCTTCATCCATCTCACCAATATTGTTGTCCACTGCTCTCAAAAACTCATTGCAGTAAGCGATATTGATAAAGATTCTCTGATAAAGCAGTTGCAAGTAACCGTTGTTATCTGACCAAGTATGTTCCTGATAGTCTGAAAGCCCTGGATCATTCCATCCTGTTACAGCCTCATCTGTTGACACTTCCTGCGCACTCCAATACATTCGCAGGAAAGAAGTAGTCCCTTCATCTTCAGCAGGAATCTCAGGCTTACCATATTCTCCTTGCTGTCCAGTCAGGGTTAAGCTTCCGTAGAGCTTTGCCAAAAACTGACTGTATCCTTCTTCAGTATCAAATGCATTGGCTGCATTGATGTCCTGTTCATTTAAGGGTTCTGTATTTAAGTCATCTACACATGACGTTGTGACCAGCATAATGCCTAGTCCTAGCGCCAATGTTTTCAATATATTTTTCATGATCATGCTCTATTTACTGATTAAAATGAAGCTCTCAATCCCAATAAGTAAGACCTTGTACGAGGATAGAAGCTATTGTCCAATCCACCACTGATTTCAGGGTCCAGACCGCTGTAGTTGGTGATCACCAATACATTGTTGATACCTCCCGAAACTTGCAGTTTCGCTAGTCCCTGGAATACTTCTCCCAAATTGTAAGCAAGATTGATATTATCAATTCTGAAGAATGAAGCGTCTTCAATAAAGTGATCTGAGAACCTGCTGTTCAGTTCGAAGTCCGTCTTTGGCATGTTTCTCAAAAACTCTTTTGAATCATAAAGAGATGTCAGGTTATTAAGCGCCTGAATGTTGTTATAGACGTAGTTGTTCAAGCTCGCTCTTGTATTCACTGACAATTCAAAATTCTTGTATGTAAGCCATGTGTTGAAACCAAGCGTAACGTCTGGCACAGGCTTTTGGAATACATACTTGTCGTTGTCATTGATGATGCCATCATTGTTTCTGTCTACATAAGCACCTTGAACCGGTGAACCATCTGCATTGTACACTTGCTGATAAGCCAGGAATGAGTATGCCGGATAACCTACCTTGTGCACCTGAATAGTACCATCTGTTGTACTGCCAATGTTACCCACATATACTGAGTAGTCATCGTCATCAGTTAGGTTCAGTTTAGTAATCTCATTCTTGTTGTAGGTCATGTTTGCATTCAGCTTCCAGTTCCAGTCCTCATTGGTAATGGCAATCCAGTTAAGGTTTACTTCTACCCCCTTGTTGTTCATGCTGCTGACATTGGTCAGTAGCTTTGAAGTGAAGTTTGTACCTGCAGGTGGATCTACCTGTCCCAACAGGTTATAGGTTTCCTTGTAATACACATCCACACTACCTGTCAGACGGTTTTCGAACAAGCCAAAATCAACCCCTGCATTGTATGTAGTGGAACTCTCCCATTTGATATTGGCATCGTAACCATTCGGTCTCAATGTATTGATATAGTTAGGTCCAAACGGATACCTTGAAGCATTGTCACTTCGAGTATAGGTTGCCAAATGCGGATAATCATTACCGATGTCCTGCTGCCCTGTTTCACCATATCCCAACCTTAGTTTCAGGTCAGAAACCACATCGCTATTCGTCAGGAATTGTTCGTTTGCAATGTGCCATGCAAATGCTGCTGCTGGGAATGTACCCCATTTGTTGTCCTCACTAAACCTTGAAGTTCCATCCTTTCTGAGGGAGAAAGTCAGCAAATAACGGTCATACAAATTGGCATTTACCCTTCCGAAGAATGAAACCAGATAGTTTTCTGATGCATTAACAACAGGCTGATTCTCTACTTCCTGCTTGTAATCCAATACCTGGCTTGAGCTACCTCTATAGAAATGAGCCCAAGAGTATCCCAACATCGCATCCAGCTTCAGGTTGTTAAACTCCTTGTTATAGTTCAGGTAAAAATCCAGCAACTTGTTCTCTCTCTCCACCTTGTATGGGTTGTATCTACCACCATTTACAACAGGTGTAGAAATCCACTGTGTGCTATCCAACACATTGTTTTGTCCTTCAGACAAGGTATAATCATGCCCCACGTTGATACTGGCATTCAGGTTTTCAAGGATTTTATAATCTGCCTTGAAGTTGGAAATCATGCGTTTTACCTCTGAAGTATTGTTAGTCAATGCCAATTGCGCTACAGGGTTAGCAGTTGCCAAGTTGATCGCTTCCCCATCAATTCCACCTTTCGTCCATGTTGTATAACCTCTCCATCTCGTATTGCCATTTACAACAGGTTGTGTCGGGTCATAGCTGACTGCATTTCCGATGGCACCTTGGTCTGCGAAGTTATTGTTGTTCAACATCCCTTTGGCATTTACCTGAAGCACCAACCTGTCATTGAACAGCTTCTGGTCCAATCCTACTGAAAGGGTCATTCTCTCAAAGTTGTAGGTCTTCAGTACACCATCTGTATTGTTGTAGCCCAAAGAGGCTCTATAATTCGTTTTATTCTTACCGCCAGAAACAGTGATATTGTGATCCTGACCAAAGGCTACCTGATAGATTTCATCCTGCCAGTCAGTATTTGCATCGCCCAGAAGACCTGTTACTTCTGGTGACTCTGGATACCTTTCCTGCACTAAAGCACGGTACTCATCTCCACTGTAAACATCCAACCTGTTAGGAGTTGTATATACAGATCCTGTAAAGCTATAATCCACCTTAAAGCCTTTTGCTCCTCGCTTGGTAGTAATCAGGATTACACCATTGGAAGCTCTTGAACCATAAATCGCTGTAGCTGAAGCATCTTTCAGTACAGTAAATGTTTCAATATCATTCGGGTTAAGCGTAGACAAGATATTTGGCGCTCCTCCTACTGCTGTATTATCCAAAGGAACGTTGTCAATCACTATCAAAGGGTCATTGCTCGCACTCAAGGAAGCACCTCCCCTGATACGAATCGTTGACGAATTACCGGGAGCTCCACTATTGGACGTAACGGCAACACCCGCCACCTTACCAGTGATCAACTGAGCAGGAGAATTAATAGCTCCTTTATTGAACTGCTTGGAGTCGATCACTTCCAACGCACCGGTTGCATCATCCTTTTGGACAGTACCGTAACCAATGACCACCACTTCCTCCAGTTGCTCTGTATCTACTTCCAAGGAAATGTCAAAGTGTGTCGCTGTTCCAATCTGAATTTGCTGTGTCTTGTAGCCGATATAGCTAACAGTCAGCACCTCATCGCTATTTGATATACTAAGCTTAAACTCGCCATTGATATCTGTCGCACTGCCTTTGGTCGTTCCTAGTACCATTACAGTTACTCCGGGAACCGGATAGCCATTTTCGTCTGATACTTTTCCTGATATAATATGGTCTGCCTGTTGTCCGTACAGGTTATTCACCCCACACAATACCAGAAAAAGATAAAGAATAAAGTATATTCTCTTTTTCATGTGTTCTTGGTTTTAGCAAGCTCTCAGTTACCCCACTGGTATCGTGTTTCAACCGAGGCTGAAACATTGAACCTATAGGGTAACAGGTCACTCACTATCATTAAACATTCATTTATACATACTTACTTTTTAGTTGAGCAGCTTGAAACGGATGGCCTGTCCGCCCCCTGCTGCCAGAGATATATTCAATTTTTGATCAGAGGTCACTTCAGTCTCACTGATCTCAATTGCTGTTGGGTTATTCATTAGGTCGGTATCTTCCTGATCGGCATAGACATATGCCTTGTATTTCTTCTCTGGCATCAAAAAGTCCAAAGAAATTTCAAATTCTCTCTCGTGTTCATCTGTCACACTTCCCAAGTACCAGTCATCACTGTCTCGGTCCTTTCTCACCACAGTGATATAGTCCCCAATTTTGGCATTCAGCACTTTTGTATCCTCCCAATTGGTTGGAACATCCCTGATAAACTGAAAGGCTGGTTGTCCTGTATAGTTCTCAGGTAAGTCAGCTGCCATCTGCCAAGGGCTGTAAATGGTTACATACAAAGCCAATTGTTTAGCCAATGTCGTATGGACTTTGTTATCAGATCTGGTTTTGATATTGATATCAAAAATGCCCGGTGTATAATCCAAAGGTCCAGCTAGACATCTGGTAAAAGGCAAAATAACCGTATGCTCAGGAGGATTCCCTTCGCTCCACGCCTCATACTCTGTTCCTCTCGCTCCTTCTCTTGTCATCAGGTTCGGGTAAGTTCGTCTCAAACCTGTTGCTTTCACTGGCTCGTGAATGTCCAGCATAATCTTGTTTTCGGCCGCAAACGCTGTTACATAGTTGTAATGGTTTACTGCAAACTGACTCTGATGAAATTCCTTCTGATTGATCAGGTTGGCTACGTAGCCCGTTTTCACAGCTGGTATCTTGTATTTCTTCAGGAACTCAAAAGCTTCCTTCAGTTGTGTCTCGTAATTGAGGATATTTCCACCTGTTTCATGATGTCCGATAAGGCTTACACCTTTTTCGCTTGCATACTTGCTCAAGAACTCGATATCGAAATCATCATATGGCTCTGCGAACCTGAACCTTCCCAAAGACCAGTCTTTTTCCCAGCCTTTGTTCCAGCCTTCTACCAATACACCTTTCAGGTTATTTTCGGCAGCAAAATCAATTAATTCCTTTACATTCTCCGTCTTGGCTCCGTGGATAGGTCCTTGATTCCAAGTTTGGGTTTTTACGTGCATCCCCCACCAGATACCTGCATACTTACCTGTCGATATCCAAGAAGTATCCTCAATCTTGCTAGGCTCATTCAGGTTTAAGATCAGGTAAGAAGTGATCAAATCACCAGCAGAATTGCCTACCTGAATTGTTCTCCAAGGAGATACAGAAGGCGCTTCTGTCATTACTTTTTCACCTGTCGAGAGAGGTACAAGGTCACACTCCAAACTAAGGGCCCCTTCAACGGGCTTCAAGGTCATGGCAGCATAATCCACCAAAGCTGCTTCGTGAATACTAACAAAAAGACTATCTCCAGACTCCATTGTCACAGGAGTGTGCATTGTCTTTTCCAAAGCAGACAGCTTCGTTTCAGTATATAACTCTTCGTAATCAATTTGATCGCTGTAGGCAGGAATCCACCAAGTATTGAAATCATGTGTAAAATTGAACTGTGTCAACTCATCTGTAATCACAAATTTCTTTAGGTTTTCCTGCTCAGGGAATTCGTATCTGAAGCCTAACCCATCATCAAAAAGTTTGAAGGTAATGTTCAACTGACGCTCCTTCTCATTTGATTTCTGCAATAATGATACAGTCAGTCCATTGTAATACTCTTCAATGTTTTTTACTTCTCCCCACGGTTGAGACCACGTATTTCTGAAAGTAAACTCATCCGTATTCTGAATGATAAAGTTTTCACTAAGGTCTCCCTGATCTTTCAATAAAAGTCCAAGTCTGCTTTCTGAAAGGATCAGTTTTCCTTCTTTTCTCAATTCATAGAAAACTTTACCGTCCCTATTCAATACAGTTAATTCCAATTTACCATTGGGTGATAATACTGTATGCTTTTCCGTACAGGAAGACATTATAAATGATAGGCATATCACTGCCACTATTCCCAATATTCTTCGCATATCCAACCGTTAATTTATACACTACACTATCTGATTGATCTTTTCCTGATCGTGTGGTACAAAACAGTCTGAATTCAAATGCTTTAACAAAAAACATATTCTGAGTATAGAAAATATAGGGCAAAATAAATCACAACACACTGATTACATGCCTATTACATTTACACCTATATAGAGAGTATATAATTGATATAAGGGTATTTTTTACGCTATTTAAGCGCAAAAAAAGCACCTTAAGCGTTACGCTCAAGGTGCTTATGGAAGAATTCCATGTCAAAAGTACACTAGATTTTCATCTAGGTATTTTAGGTCATTAGCTACCTCAGTTTTTTACTACTTGGTAGACCTTTACCCCTTCTGATGTTTCCAACTGAATGAAGTATACTCCTACAGGGTAGTTTGAAAGATCAATTTGAATGCTTGGCATTCCATCCTCCAATTGCTGATGATTCAATTCAATTCCAGTTGATGAGAGTAGCCTAATGCTTCTTACTTCATTGGTATTAAACTGAACAGTCGTTACCCCATTGGTTGGGTTAGGATATATTTGAATTTTATTTTCTTTCTTCCATTCATTTTCAAAGTTGGAAGCCATTCTTGCAGATGAAGAAACAGGTTCAAGAATCCAATGGCTCGAATAAGAACCACTCCAAATATTACTGTACTCAACAGTTCCATTGGTGTTTTCCACATGCAAATAATCACTTGCCTGCCATCTGTTTCGAATTCTTTTATAATCAATGTCAATATCCTCCAGCGACCAATGTGCACTGTAGAATCCACTTTCAACGTTTGTAGATTCTACTTTACCTTGCAGGTTTTCGATATTCATATAATCACCTGTTCCAACATTTTGAATCAATTGATAACCATCCATTTCTATCAGTTTCCATTGGTAAGTAGCATTACTGCTGAAGGTGCCATAATTCACATCATTACCTCCATCATAAAGGTAAGTCTCCTGCCATCTGTTTTTGATATAATAAGTATCTGCTACTGAAGCACTTTCTACTGACAATGTAAAAGTTAAGCTATTGGTACAGCCTGTATCATCTGAAAAAGTGACTGTATAATTGCCCGCATCAGATATTGTGACATCTGCCAAAGTAACTTGGGCTGTACTGGCAGTAAACCCATTTGGTCCTGTCCAGTTCCACGTTCCTGTAGTACTTGCCTGTACATTCAGAACCAAGTCATCTCCTTGGTCAGCAGATACAGCAGTACCAGCAATCCAGTTGCCACCATTCACCTGATGCTGTGCATTGAGTGTTGGAGTGGTACAATCAGGCACCCATACAAACTCAACCTTGTCAAGGTTCAAATCTATGGACTCCATAGCAATCCTAACAATATGCGCTCCTGCACTTAGGTTAAAGTCTGTACTCTGTACTGTACTGAAATTACTCCATCCGCCCGTATTGGATACGGCAATTGTTCCAGTCACATTCGTACCGTCAATCTCCACATGGAAAGCACTGGATGTCGCAGTCGCCACTGTCGAGATGATATGATATTGACCTGTAGTGGTAACATTTACAGAGTATTCTAGCCACTCGCCTGCTTGCGTCCAACCCACGTTATACACACCACTTGTAGGTGACTCTATGTCTACATCCTCATTCGTTCTGAATGCCCCACCATTATTACCGGTGTCATTATCCTGATAGGCGATCCCTTGCCCGCCTTCATCATATGCTTCGGCTTCAATTATCCCAGGGATTGTCGCTGCAATACCTCCATATGGCGACTGAGTTGCTGGAGCAGTATCCACCACAATGGTCACATCATCTGAAGACTGAAGGGTACCATCACTCACCGTAAGACGGAATGTATAGGTGTTTCCTGCCACCATTCCACTGATTGTAGGAGTAGGTGACTGTAAATCAGAAATAGATACCACAGCCCCTGACAACTGACTCCACAGGTAACTGACAGTATCCCCATCAGGGTCTGAACCTGTACCTTCAAGCTGAGTGCTGGTCTGTGTATATCCCAATGTTTGGTTATTTCCTGCAAATACGACTGGAGCATTGTTTGTTGTTCCACCATCCGTTACCGGCACACCATATGCCTCTAATTCATAGATTGAATAGCCATATTCATGTGCTTTTTGGCTACAGTAAATGGCGATATAGCGCCCTGTAAGATTAGAGGTCACTTCATCCGTTCTTCCTTCATTAGGCATTCCTTCCATATAGATTTTCTGCCACGAACTATTATCAGGATCAGGTACAATATTGCTGTTGGAAGCCATGATATAATAGTTTTCAGCATTGGCATTTTCCCAACTAACCACAACCTTGTCCAACTCATATACTGCTCCCAAATCTACCTTAATCCACTCTTCCTGATTAAAGTCTGTACTCCCTGCCGAAGACCACCTGTTCCAGAAATCACCATTGATCCCATCTACTGCCAAAGAAGCAAGGAAATCTGTACCTGAATAAGTTTCTTCGTCCGAAGCCGTTGCAGTTTTATTCAATGCCACATTCGAGGACTCAATCGTATATGCCACTTGCATATCTGCACTTGTTCCTTGTCCGTTTACTGCCTCCACCCAGAAGTGGTAGTCGACAAACCTGCTTAGGTTCTCTACCGCAAAAGTGGTGGTATTGGCCGCTAAGGTCACAACCGGGTTCGTTGGTTTGTTGCCATCTGTAGATTGGTAAATCGCATACCCTGTTTCAATCGCTGAGTTGTCTGTCCAATGAAGGTTAAGAGATGTTTTAGACAATTCGGTTACCTGCAAATCAGTTGGCGCAGCAGGATATCCAATTACATTTACAGTAAAACTCATTGATGTTTGGTCAACACCTCCATCAGCTGTTCCGCCATCATCCTGTAGCGTGACGGTCACAGTGGTAGTTCCTGCTGACACTGGCGTAATTGTCAAGTTTCCAGTACTTCCACAAGTGATACCATTAACAGCCACCTGTGCCACTGACGTGTTTTGAATTGTTGCTGATGCTGAAAGACTTTGTGTACAGAAATTACCATCGCTGATACCTGTCAGTTGAACCTGTGTTGCTCCACTTTCCAGATTGATCGTCTGCGATGCTAACTGATCTACCGATGGTGCATTGTTTGTTAAAGAGCCTGTATTCAGTTTCAGAATGTAAAAGCTGTTTCCTGCAATGGAAGAGAAAGGAACCCAGCCATTGATATCTCCTCCACTTACATTGACATTCACATTCCCTTGCCCCAACAGGTCGGTCATCACATAGTTTTCATCAGGAATTTGAGTTCCTGAAATACTGAAAGACACATTGTCCTGCTGATTGGCTGAAAGGTTGAGCATTACAATGATTACCTCATCATTATACTTTCTCATAAAAGAATAAATACTGTTGCTTGAAGTGTTCACTGTTTGATAGTCTCCACGCTTCAATGCCATCTCTGACTTACGAACCTGAATCAGGTTTCGATATAAGCTTAAGAATGAGTTAGGGTCGTTGGTCTCGTTTGCGACATTGTACTGCTGATAATCACTGCCAATAGAAGTCCATGATCCACAATCAGAAAAGCCTGCATTGTTGCCATTACTCCACTGCATTGGCAAACGGGCATTGCCTCCTGCTGCACCAATTTCCTCTCCATAATAAACAAAAGGAACACCCGGAGCTGTCAATGTCAGTACGCCCGCTACTTTTGCTTTTGCATCCTTATTGTTTGACAATCGGTCCTTGATCCTTTGAGCTGTGTAGCCATTTCCTCTTGGAAACAGGTCATGGTTTGAATTGAAAACCCCAAACTGCAGAAACGGATAATAAGCCATTACATCTTCCATTGGTTGTTGGATATCCGCCTTGTTTTCTGAGTTCAAGGCATCCTCTATTCCCAAGGCAATATCAAACTGAAAGCCAACATCAAACCCTTCATATACATACTTCGCTGCATGCTTCAAGTCCTCCAATGCATAAGGATTATCCCAATAACGTACCCATGTTTCGCCTACCGTAAAATTGTCAGGATTGTCATTTTTCACCAGTTTTCTCCATTCCCTCCAAAAGGCATAGGTTTCCGGCAAGTTGTGCCACTCCTCATCCAATGTGGCATCACCTGTCTGATATAGCATGTAAGGAACATCCAGCCTGAATCCATCAATATGCTGATCCAACCAATATTGTGTAATGTCCATTACCGCATTTCTGACCTCAGGATTATCATAATTCAGGTCAGGTGTAGCCCCATTGGCAAATCTTGACCAGTAAAATGCCATATCTGAGGGATAACCTGAACCGGGGTTACTCCACCAAGACCACCCTGCATCATCTGCACGCCAATGGTAAAAATCATCTCTTGGGTTATTACCTTGTTGCGATTGCAAAAACCAAGGGTGTTCCTTACTTGTATGGTTAAAAACCATATCCAGGATCACTTTCATTCCTCTGTTATGTGCCTCATTCAACAGTTGGGAGAGGTCACTGTAACTGCCATACTCGCTCCAGATACTTTTGTAGTCGGTCACTTCATAACCTCCATAATTTGTATTGGTTACCTCATGAATTGGCATTAGGTATAAAGCATCCACCCCAAGGTCAGAAGTTGTATTGGGGTTGCCGTCATTCAGGTAATCAAGCTTCTCGATAAGTCCTTGAAAATCTCCATTTCCATCACAATCACTGTCCTTGAAAGAAAGTGGGTAAACCTGATAGAAAACCGCATCGTTCCACCAGCCCAATACCTGATCTGTCGCCTTTACCTCAATGTGAGATGATTTGGTTACGGTTGTCTGGCCTGCACTGTTGGTGGCTGTCAGCGTCACACTATAAGTACCTGCTGTGGCATAACTGACAATCGGCTCCTTTTCAGTAGAAGTAGCAGGATATCCGCCTTCAAAAGTCCAGTTCCATGAGGTAGCAGCTCCCCCATCCGAATACTCAAAAAACCGTACAGCCTCTCCAGGGATCGGTGTAGTGGTTGAACAGTAGAAGTCTGCAAAAGGGTATGGTGACTCCACATTGTTAAACCAATCGTACAAGTTGTTTTGCGAAGTCTGAATAAGGTAGGTTCGGGAAGTGTTTTCCGTGTTACTTGCATTCACACGAAAAGCATATGTGATTTCCGTATCAGCAGCTAACGAAGATACAACAGCAGAATAAATATGGTCGCCATCTGTATCGGTCATCGCTAGTGCACCACTCCAGCCACTGCCGGTCACTTCCACTTGGTCTGCAGCAGGGTCAAAAAAGCCTTGCTTAATTTGATAGTCCATATTGACGTTAAACTTAACGTCAGTACATAGTCCTTGGATTACAGGTATGCATAAAAAGAATGCTATACCGAGTAGTATTTTCTTTCTCATAATAGATGATTTGTGAATTATGAGAGGAAAATTCTATCAAGCTATCTTGATCTATTTATTGTATAACAGCAGCATTACAGATTGTTACAATCAACAGAATATTTGAAAGAAGTTTTCCTCCCTTGAAACATTCTGTAAAGCAAACTTTAATGCGTACTAATCACAAAAAACAAAATTCAGATATAGAATAATATAAGTCAAAAAACACACAATCGACTCAATTTCAATTAATTGAAATTGAGTCGATACAGATTAAATATAGAAACCATTTTAGTGTATTAAGAACACTAAAGTAACATTGAAGTATAAAAACAGCCTTTCCTCACCCTGTGCATACATTTCGGTTTCCAATGATTTCCATCACAGTGTATTGAATAAGCCAAAATACTCCAGCCATTATTTTATAGTTTCCAATAAAGTTACAAGTCCCAGCTTTAGATGTTCCGTATTTTGAAAAACCCGACTCATCAACAGGTTCCCCTCAATCAGGTTGAGGGCAAACTGAGCCTGTTTTTGTGCTGTTTCCTCAGGTATACCTTTTTGTAACAAGAATGCCTTAATAAGTTGATTCCAAGCCGTATAAACCTGTTTGCAGGCTACTCGTACTTCCTCGTCAAGTGCCGCACTTTCAGAAGCGACGGTTGCCACCGGACAGGATTTTTTAAAGTTGGAAGCTTCCAGCTGTTGCACAAAAAAATGAAATACCTGTTCAAAGGCTGTTTTTAAATCATTTTCAGGAATAAACGTTTGCCTAAGAACTTCCGATACTTGTTCTCCTGCCAAGGTAATGGCTTCCACCATAAGCTGATTTTTGCCATTTGGAAAATAATAATACAAAGAGCCTTTGGGGGCATTGCTTAAACTTAAAACTTCATTTAAACCTGTTCCAAAATATCCCTTTTCACTTATCAAATCTACAGTAGCCTGCAATAAAGCCTGCTTGGATTGCTTTTTTACCATCACGCATTTATGTTAATCACGATTTTGTAATGTGAATTTTTCGAATCCTTTTCACTTACAATGCTTTTCGTGATATGGTTTATCCTTTACAAAACCTCTAATGGCAGCATTAGGAAATGCTGTCTACCAATTTGTATAATTTGTCCATGTCGGTGAGAGGCGCACCATGCCCAAAAGTAATGAGTTTGGGTTTGAGCTCAGCAATTTTCAAAATAGATTTTCGGTTTTGCTCCGGATCAGGCGTAAATACCTTAGG
Source organism: Limibacter armeniacum (assembly GCF_036880985.1). NCBI lineage: Bacteria > Pseudomonadati > Bacteroidota > Cytophagia > Cytophagales > Flammeovirgaceae > Limibacter > Limibacter armeniacum. The sequence goes on along the minus strand of NZ_JBAJNO010000006.1, from coordinate 191,424 downwards.
AGGCTCTGCAAGCTTTGATAAGGTAGTCGCATAGTTCATATTTCGAAGCACATCTCCCAAAATCAAAACGCCATCCTTTTCCCGCCAATACGCCACATGACCTGGGGAATGTCCCGGTACATCAAGCACGGTAAAACCTGCTACCTCATCGCCTTCTTGCAATTGCTTATCTACCGGATGTGCCGGGCCTCTAAATTGCTTGTCCACAAAACTGCTGATATTGTTCTTCGGTATCATGTCGGTATAATCCCCTGTTTCCATTGCCTCTGCATCCTTACCTCCACACCAAAGTGGCACATTGTAAACCTCACATACCTCTTTGCTCGACCCCTGATGATCAGGATGGGCATGTGTCAGTGCATGTGCGGATAGCTTCTTGTTTTTCAGTGCTTTTACAATTTTAGGAAACGATTGCCTTGATCCAGAATCAATCAATACATCTCCTATTAGGTAGGCGTTTATGCCATGTCTGGGGAACAAACTGATTTGGTATACGTCACGAGCTATTTCTCTCATTGTTTTAGGGTTTTATGTAGACCGATTGTTATAATTTTCCATAAATATATAGACCGATCTATATAATTTACAAATAAAAATGCGTAAATATATTTTGGAAGAACAGAAAGGAGTGGAATATTAAAAGTCATATTTCACTCACTATCTGATGATTACCAGCATAAAAAAATCCGTTTCAGCAAGGACACTAAAACGGATTTTTAGGCAAAAAACTTCTTTTGATTACTGCATCAATTGGCATTTATCTCCATTACATGTGCCTCAAATTCATTGTTGGGAATATAGGATTGGTTCTTGATTCTATTCTTGTAGGCATATATCGTGTTTACCGAGTAACCCAATATATTGGCTAACCTGTCACTGTCCTTTATCCCGATTCGGATCAAAGCAAAGAGTCTGATTTCAGTACAAAGTATTTCATCCTTATGAGGTACAAACTGGTGGTCTTCATCAAACAGTTGGTTAAATTGCTCAATGAAATTCGGGAAGATTTTAATAAATGACTTATCGAAGTTCTGCAACAGTTTCTGCTTTTCTTTCACCTGATCAACCTTGCTGAGAATATAGCGAATCTCCTTATACTGTGGACCTGTCAGTTTGGTTTCGATTGAATCCTTGATGTGGTCAAGCTTACCCAAATACTGAAATGGCAACTCCAGATAAAAGCCCAAGTACTCATCCTTGATGGTATTTGCCTCAAAAAGCTGCTCATTGGTTTTTCTCAGCATGCTATTGTTTTCCTTGATCGTTACTTCTCTTTGGCTGATCCTTCTCTTTTGAAAAACCGTAATGATCGCAAAGCACAAAATAATCAAAGTCAGTACACCTACAATGATTGAAAAATGCAGCAAATCCCTACTACGTGCCTCTTCACTGTTCAATTTTGAGGAAGAAATAACAGGAAATATCTTACCCACCTCACTCATACGTTGCTTTGCCCCGTAGTATTTGGCATCCTCCATTGACTCATTGATATACTCGTATGCTTTCTCTATATCACCTGTCTTGTAAAGCAGCTGAGCCAAACTCGTCATCGCAGATGTTTCCTTAATTGCATGCTTGATATCTGAAACGGATGCCTGTTCCAAAAGTGCTATCGCCTTTGCTGTATCATCCATTTTTAGGTAAAGGAAACTCAAGGTAGCAGCCGTAATTGCAAATTTCTGTCCACCCAAATTTGGATTCGATTCCAATAACCTGTTCAGTATCCGAATAGCATCATCGGTACGCCCCTCTCTCAGGTCTCTAAGTCCAGTAAGGTATAGATAATGATAAGAGTCAGGGTCAGCCAGATTGGTCGCAAAATCAACATATACATCTGCCTTTTTGATATACTCAGGTGAGTAATGCTGGTCCTGATTGTAATCAGAAATATCGTAGAGCATACGAGCCATCAAGGCATAATAATCGATCTTGGTCGTATCGGGAAGTGCATTTACCTGCACAGAGTTTAAGGTATCAAAGGCTTCCTTAAACATCCCTGAAGAAAGTAGGGTAAAACCGAGGTTTATTTTTGCGTAACCAATAAGTGACTCATCATTTAATTGGTAACTGATATCAATCAGCCTATTGCTGTACTGGAAAGCTGAATCAAAAACAAAGCTTTTATACTCCTGATACAGCTTGTTGTTCAGGTCAAATTTTGCTCTTAATGACGCTCCTTGATTGACAGAAAGTTGTCTCTTAAGTTTTTTAATTCTTTCCAGTTTTTGCTGCTCGTAAAATTCTTTTTTAGACAAAATTTCATCGAGCTGCTCAATTCCCGATTCAGCTTGTGCAAAACTAAAAAGACACAAAAAGCCGAATATATGCACCAAACCTAATCGCCAAGACATATCCCTCATATCAAAATGCCCTTATACATGGAGTGTATAAGATTAAAAATAAACATGATTAGTTGAAAGTATTTCAGCGTGCTGCCCCATCAGTACCATTTGATATGGAACTTCAATCTTTCCCCACCCTGAAAAAAGAAGTTAAGCAAGTAAATGACCAACCAAAATATTACCGGTAGCCAACAACTTGATAGGTATAATTATTCCGGCGTTAAATTAAATTATTTTAACACAAAATAAAACCAAATAGCCTACTGATAGTATTATTATTTTGGTTTTTAGAGGGAATACATCAAAAAGAGAGTCTTATGTTCCCTTTTGTGTTATGTGCGTGTGTTTTTTAGCTTATGTCTTGAATTTTCACAATCAATCCATCCTTAAAGGTAAATACAGACTGACCTATCATTGTGATCGCATCCCCCTTTTTTGCACCGCTAGGCAGGTCCATTGCCAATATTCCGTGATAATCTATTTGAACTGTCACCTTATCCTCTTCAAACTTCCATGATGTAACAGATTGATGTCTCTCAACAAAATATTGCTTTGAAGCCTCTGCCAATTCCTTAAAAGCTGCTATTCCTTTTGTTGCTGTATCGGTTTCCCCTCCCGATATATTTTCAAACTCAATATCGGTATGCAAGAACTGTATCATTCCATTTATATCAAACTTATTATAAGCTTGTATATACCTTTCAATTATGTTCTTTTGATCTTCCATCTTACTGAGAGATTAAGATTTTATAAAAATAATGTAGCTAATCACAAGCTATTTAATTTTCAAATAAAAAAAGCAGTTTCTAGTTAAGAAACTGCTTTTAATTATTTAAGATCAACATATTTTTAGATATCCGTCAAATCGTTATCCCAATCAAGTTCCATATATCTGATCAACCAATTAAGGCTATAATGTCTTTCATAAACCACATTGGCATTCAGATTGGCTGGCACTGGTTGATTTTTCACTCCAGCATCCACACATGCCCAATGAACTCGGTAATAAAGATCAGCCTGATCCAGAATTTCTTCTTTTGTTCTCAACTTTGCTTGTTGAATAAGCTCCTCTCTCGTCTTTTCAAAAACAATCTTTACGTTAGCAGATACATCGCTCTTTTCTTCAGGGAAAGAAAGTGTATCGATATAACCTAATGTCCAGAGTAATAAATGTAGGCTCTCATATCGCCAGTTGGCATTCTCGACCTGCTGCACGCTTGGGCTTTCACTCTCCACAAACGTCGTCTCCACAGGTGTCAGATACGGCAAGAGGTTATATTTACTTTCGAATGTGGTCAAATAAGAGTCTTCTATACCTTCACTCTTAAGTCCAATATAACATAAAGCCAAAGCTCTATTCACTATTTCCTCTTTCGTTCTAAGTACTACTTGATCTTCTTCTTTTATCTTCTTTAGATGATCAGCTGTAGGAATACCATGCTGTTTGCAATAGTCCAAAGACTTTTGTTTCCTATCTACCTGATTAGCAGTTTCATCTGAAAATTCTTTTTCTTCAATCACACGCTCTTTTTCTGTAGACGTATCTTCATTTTGTGAAAACACTGAAGTACAGGCGATTACCCAAAAAAAGTTAGCAAATAAAAACTTTCTCATACTTGGCTTGCTGTTAAACTAAAAATACCATCACTTCCCATACTTCACTAATCATGCCATCTAGCTTCACAACTCAAAAGTGCATTCCTAAAATTTGTCTACACAATTCTCAAACGCCTGATTATATTCACAAAAAATTATCACTACCTATCTGGTCAGGTTTCAGTTGATTTTATCACCCAATACCCATTTTGATAATATAAGGTTAGATCTAAATCACTAAATTGCCAGACTTATTATTTATATCGACTTTTTAAAAATTTACTTTTTCAATGCCTGTCTCAGGCTAAAAATAAATCGTGACTGACTAAAAAATGAACTTCAAAAAAATCTTTTACTCTCTGATTGGATTATTTGTCCTTATCAATATTCTGGCAATCGCACAATCGTATAAGTTTACCCACTATGCTAGCAGTGATGCCAAACAGGTTACCTCATTTAAAGGATTGACCTTTGCTGAAAAACTTAAAACCATCTTTATTGGTTTTGACAACCCAAGACCTGTAAGTGATGTATTACCCACCCAACCTTTTGAAGAAGTGATCATTTCCAGCAACAAGGATTTGGAATGCTGGCTAATCAAGGCTGAAAACCCTAAAGGTACAGTGGCCATTTTTCATGGGTTTGGAGGAAGCAAATCACAGATGCTTGATAAAGCTACCATCTTCCTGAACCAAGGGTACAGTGTCTTCCTTGTAGATTTTATGGGTTCGGGAGGCTCTGAGGGCAACCAAACTACCATCGGTTACAAGGAAGCCTTTCAGGTGAAATCATGTATGGACTATCTTCAGCTGCAAGGTGAAGAGGACATCTATCTTTTTGGGACTTCCATGGGCGCAGTTGCTATTATGAAAGCGATCCATGACTACGATATTGCTCCTAAAGGTATTATGATAGAATGCCCATTCGGAACAATGTATGAGACAGTGTGTGCAAGGTTCAGAACTGTAAAAATCCCTGAAGTACCTCTTGCAAGCTTTTTGATGTTTTGGGGTGGCGTTCAGAATGGCTTTTGGGCATTTGGACATAACCCTGTAGAATACGCCAACAGTATCAACTGTCCGACTCTGCTGATGTATGGTGAAAAGGATGTAAAGGTGAGCAGACCGGAGATCGATGCTATCTATTCAAACCTCAAGGGCAATAAAGAATTGGTTACATTCCCACTTGCCGGACATGAGAATTACCTCATTCAATACCAAGATGCATGGAGTAATGCAGTGAAAGCATTTTTGAAAGGGTAGTCTGCAAAATAAAAAACATGAGTCATTCTGAATCGTATTTCGGTTGTGACTCATGTTTTTAATTTCAATTTTCTCCTGCCCTCTCTATAAAAGTACTCTTAGGACTACCACATACACTACAGGAATAGTCATCAGGCAACATCATAAATAGCGTTCCTTTCTTGACTTGCTGCTCTGGATCACCAAACTGCTCATCATATACCGTCAGGCAGTTAGGACATTGGTAAATGAGTTTTACCTTTTTCTCATCAGCATTGTCCTTATTAAAAATGGCACCACTGGTATCCATCTGCTCATAGTACATACGGCTTACCTCAATCATCAAGGCGGGAAGTATCTCTTTCCTTACATCCTTGGCGTAGTACAAGTACTCTGCATTATTAGGGTTAAAGTCCTTTGCATACAGGATATTGTAAGTATCATTCATCCAGTTTTCATCCTGCTCGTTTCGCTCGATCACCACTGTTGTAAAGAGAATTTGAGGACCTGACTTCACAGTAAAAGTCAACCCATATGTACTGATATCTTGCTTGTCCAATGCCCTAACAAGGAAGTTTTTCAGCGACAAGGCATCCTCATTCAAGACGGGCAAATGCCAGTTCAGCTCCAGAGATGAGTGACGAACATTCAACCCAAATTTACCAAGCAGTTTTTCCCATGTGATACGTTCACTTCGGTCAATACCTTTGATCAGGAATGACTTCCAAGGTGTAAGGCTAATTTTCCCAATTTTGGTTTCCTGACATAGCAGGCACATGACTTTCAGAAATGAGATATCGTAGCGATTGTTACGCCAGTAAAGCCCCAACCAATATTTTCCATCATTCATCCTGTTCATCCCTTCATAATAAGGAAAAGGATCAGAAGGCATTTTCAAATCATGTGTAATACGAATCGTATTTAACTGAACTGTTGCCTCAATTTTTTCCCAAAGAATGTCCCAGTTGTCAGCGCAATCCAATAATTGCTGTTGCTCAATATAATGCGCCAACTTGACCAAGTCATAACTGTAAATCAGCTTTGGGCATTTCCACAATCCATTGTCCTGATCTGACCTCCTGATATAGCAATACCAGTAATTTTCATTTTCAGATGCCACAAAGTTTACCTGCCCTGTAAAAAGGGGTACCATTGACTGAGCAGGGTCAACAATATTGATTTTGATAGAGGGTTGGTATTCAAAAGTATCCAGAATATAATGGTACATATGGGGTGCCAGCCACGAGGTAGATGCCATCACATCCAGTGCCGTATAGGAGCTAACGACATTCTGAAAGCCTTCTTCCTCACTGTCATATTGGGTTTGAATGGAACGGAATGTGGTTTCCAGTGTATCCCTTTTCTTCTCTGCAACCGGAAATAGGATATCCTGACGGGAGCCGAAATGTACATGACTTGCTCCCAACTCTTCTGCTGTCAGTACGATCTTAAGCAAGTCACCTGGAGAGATGATTCCTCCTTTTACAAATACCCTAATCAGGTCTCTTTTTTGAATTTGATTGCCCATATTTAGCTGTCATTTTTGCTTTTTCATCAAAAAATTATGGTTGTATTGCCACCATAAAGGCATCCAATATATCCTTCACTTCGGGCTTACAACTTCCACAACCCAGTCCTGCACCCGTTTGCTCACACAACTTCTTATAGTCGGTACACCCTCCTTGGATGGCTTCTTCAATATTGCCTTTCCCTACATTTCCACAGCTACACACCAATTCCCCTTTTACAGGTTGCTGCTCTCCAAATGCCCGCAGCAGTTGTTCCCTTTTCTCTGCCAGCTCTGTTCTACCACCAATCAGTTTCTTAAACTCAGCAAATTCCGCCTTGTCTCCCATCAAAACGGCCCCTACCAACCTGTCTTTATAGATAATACATTTCTTGTAATATCGCTTGGACTTATCCAGTAAGATGACCTCATCATAGCCTATAGCCTTGGCTGGTATTTCAGTTATCCCTAATGAACACAAGTCAAATGTAGAGAATTTAAGGATGTTCATCGGAACAGTTCCACTGTACAGGCTCAGACGATCTCCTGCAATAAAACGTGCCATAATATCTGCCATCTCTTCGGCAGCAGCCGTCGTTCCATTCAGCTTCTGTTCAAACTCCGCTACTTCACCTACAGCAAATATATTCGGATCAGAGGTTTGCAAGTAAGGATTTACCACCAGTCCTCTGCCTGTCGTCAACCCTGCCTCTTTTCCTATTTCTACATTGGGTCTTGTACCAATGGCATAAACCACGGCATCACAAGTCAATGACTTACCACTTTTCAGGTGCGCTGTCGCTGTTTTGGAAATATTGTCATAGGCTACTTCCTGTACCTGATCATTGGTATAAACCTGTATGCCCAAGTCTTCCACATGTTCCCTTAGCAGGTTACTTGCCATGGTATCCAGTTGCCGTTCCATCAGTCTGGAAGCCAACTGGATGATAGAAACCTCTACTTCCATTTCCCTCAATGCTGAAGCCAACTCCAATCCCAACAGACCTCCTCCAACAATCACGACATGTCCTTTTCCATTGATATATTTCTTCAGTGCATCCGCATGTGCCTTACTTCGCATGGTGAATACACATGGTAAATGAATAGGTGTATCAGGAGGTAAAAACGCCCGACTTCCTGTAGCAATCACCAGTTTGTCGTAGGCATAGGTCTGTCCCCTGTCATCAGTAACCAATTTCATGCTTCTTTCTATGCGCTCAATAGTCGTACTCACATAAATGGAGGCATTAAGCGCTTCAAACTCCCCTTTCCTAAACTTGAGCAATTCCTCAAATGTCAAAGTTTCATTGACATACTCCGGTAACAATACCCTGTCATAAAAAGGAATTTCTTCTTTAGAGAAAACAAGGATTTCATCCTCCTGATTAAGTGACCGGTACGTCATCAGGAAACGGTGAGCTGCTGCGCCAGCCCCTATCACAATTACACGCTGAGGTTGCTTCTTGTAGCGAACAACCTCAACAGCTGAATACTTGAAATCAGGCTCTTTCGATATGGGATCCAGAAGTCTGTCTGTAAGGTTATTGGTTCTTGCCAGATCATGTTGCAGTATTTTACCCCAATGCATCGGTAAAAAAACCACTCCTTCCTTGATCTTGTCTGTCAACTGGGCATGTACCCTTACCGTTCCTCTTTTGCTACTGATCTCTACCACATCCCCATCCTTGATGTTCCTGACTTCAGCATCTGAAGGATGAATCTCAAGGAAAGGTTTATCAATATGGGTATTGAGTCTGTTGACTTTCCCTGTCCGAGTCATGGTATGCCATTGGTCTCGTATACGTCCGGTCGTTAGTACCAATGGAAAATCAGGTGTCAACTTTTCCAGTTCATTGGTTGCAGCGGCAGGAAAAATATTGGCTTTCCCGTCAGGTGTATAGAAACGCTTATCTGTAAATAACCTTTCCTGCTGCTTACCATTTGTATATGGCCACTGTACCGAACGCTTTTCTTTTAAAGTCTGATAATCCAGTCCTGAGATCTCAATATTGGTTCCTTCTGTAAGCTTAACATGCTCTAAGAAAACCGCCTCTGTATCTTTAAAATCAAAGCCATGATAGCCCATTTTTTGGGCAAACCGAAGGAAAATATCCAAGTCTGGCAATGCTTCTCCGGGAGCATTCAACACTTTAGGTAGGTAACTGATACGACGTTCAGAGTTGGTCATCGTTCCCTCTTTCTCAAGCCATCCGGCTGCTGGCAACACCAAATCCGCTAGAGCTACCGTATCTGACTTGTAAGAAATGTCCTGTACAATCACAAATCGAGCTTTTTTAAGCGCCCTTTCTACCAGATTGGAATCTGGTAAACTGACCATCGGATTGGTACAGACAATCCATACAGCCTTCATATCTCCTCTATCCAATGCCTCAAACATCTCTGTTGCGGTATAACCCGGCTTGGGTGAAATCTGATCTACTCCCCAAAAGTCTGCTACCTCCTGTCGGTGTTCTGGGTTGAGCAAGTCACGGTGTGCAGCCAACAGGTTTGCCATACCACCCACTTCTCTACCGCCCATTGCATTGGGTTGACCTGTCAGGGAAAATGGTCCAGCGCCAGGCTTTCCGATATGTCCTGTAATCAGGTTCAGAGCGATCAAGGAAAGGTTCTTGTCTGTTCCTTTGGCACTTTGATTCAGTCCCATTGTCCACATACTCAAGAAACCCTTGGCATCACCAATCATGCTTGCGGCAGAAAGTATATCCTCCACTGATAGTCCACATGCCTGAGCATAGCTTTCCATCGTTAGGCTAAGCACTTTCTCCTTGTAAGCCTCAAAGCCGTTCAGGTGGTTTTCAATAAATGCAAGGTCAATATTGCCACTCTCAATCAAAGCCCTACCAATGGCGTGATGCAGCATCGTATCTGTTCCAGGATTGATCTGCAGATGAAGGTCAGCAGAAGAACAAGTTTGTGTTTTTCGGGGGTCAACCACAATGATCTTCACATCAGGATTGAGTTCCTTATGTTTTTCAATTCTTCTGAATAGGATTGGGTGGCACCACGCAGGGTTAGCACCTGTAATGAGGAAACAGTCTGCCAATTCAATATCATCATAGCAGATAGGTACGGTATCATCACCAATGGTTTTCTTGTATCCCACAACAGCTGAACTCATGCACAAACGGGAGTTGGTATCGATATTATTGGTACCGAAAAAGCCTTTGGTCAGCTTGTTGGCAATGTAATATTCCTCTGTCAGACACTGACCTGAAACGTACATCCCTACCGAATCAGGTCCGTATTGCTGAATAAGGGAACGAAACACGGCCGAAGCCCTCGTCAAGGCAGTGTCCCAGTCAACCCTCTCCAAAGGGTGACTCTTACTCCACCTCATTTGGGGATAAAGAATCCTGTCATCTGTATTCTGAACTACGTAGTTGAGGTTCATCCCCTTAGAGCAGAGCATACCCTTATTGACAGGATACTGTTCATCTCCCTTGACAGCAATAGCTCCTTTGGCATCTTTTGTTACTTCAATGCCGCAACCTACTCCACAATAGGAACAGGTAGACAGGTGTTTCGAAATAGTTTTATTCATGGTATACAATCGGTTTCCTCCTGATTTATACGCATGAATATATAAAATAAAAACCAAATACGTAAGTAATATTACTTACGTATTTGGTTTTTTTAATCTAAGTACCCAATAAAATGGAAATTTCACTTTATTCAGCCGCCAGTGCATTTGTCAAAGAAGTGTTCTCATTCACTTTTTTCACCAGTTCTACAGCCGATTTCACTTCCAGTTTCTTCATGATATTGAAGCGGTGTGTCTCAACAGTCCGAACCGACTTTCCAATCTTTTCTGCAATCTCCTTACTGCTCAACCCTTCCATGACAAAGCGTAGAATTTCCTTTTCCCGCTTGGTCAGGTCATATACTTTCTCATCCTTGGCTTTTGACACTGGAACACTTCCTGCTCCCATTGTCATCCCTTGTTGACTTAAATACTGATTGACCAGCACATTGGATACCGCTCCACTGAAATATTTCTCTCCTTTATCCACTGTATGGATTGCCCTCAGAAACTCATCATTGCCAGCATCTTTCAACACATACCCCATAGCTCCCTTATGGATTGCGTCCAAGATATACTCCTCATCATCGTGCATAGAAAGGATTAGGATTTTGACAGCAGGGTCTACTTTAAGCAGCTCAGCTGTTGCCTCAATACCATTCATTCTAGGCATACGGATATCCATCACGACTACATCGGGACTCAGTTGCTTGTATTTTTCAATAGATTCCTGCCCGTCAGAAGCTTCATCAACTACCTTGATATCCGTTTCCTGTCCAAGTAGCATCTTTATACCATTCCGAACAATGACATGGTCATCTACCAGTAAAACATTGATTTTTTCCATTGCGATTGATTATCTGATTCTATGTGTGTGTTTTGGTTCTTTGATCAAATTGCTAATTAAGAGCATTAGCCTAAAGGCACTTTCAACATCACGGTTGTTCCCTCTCCTATTTCTGAACTGATTTCGAAGTTGCCATTGATAAAATTGGTTCGCTCTTCCATATTCAGCAATCCCAATCCCTTCTTGTCTTCCTCCATTCCTCTCAGGTCAAACCCCTTTCCGTTATCAGTGACTGTTATCGTCAAGAATTTTGGATCATGCTTTAACTCAATCAGTATCTTCTCTCCCTCCGCATACTTCAATGCATTATTGACCGCTTCCTGTACAATGCGGTAAACATTGACTTCTACTTTTGGATCCAATCGGCTCAAGAAACCTGAAACATTGACAAACTGCACTTCATACTCGGAAAGCCTGTTGGTCTCTTTTGCGAATTTCCCCAATACCGATACAATGCCATAATCGCTTAGTGACGAAGGCGCCAAGTTGAATGAGATTCTTCTGGACTCCGAGATAATGCCCTGTACCAATTCCCGAATTTCCTTTAATTGATTGGATGCATGTTTCTCATGTTTGAGGTTGACAGATTCCAATTTGAATTTCAAACCTGTAAGAAGCTGCCCGACACCATCATGAATATCCTTGGAGATGCGTTTCCGCTCTTCTTCCTGACCTTCCATAATCAGTGCCGAACGAATCTGCTGATCCCTTATTTCCCGTTCAATCTTTTCCTGATTGATTTCCTTAGATACCTCTTCTGCTTCCTTTTGGTCTGTTAGGTCTGCGCCAAGTACCAGTATATAGTTTCTTCCATTGTGATTGACCTTTACCATATTCAAGTCAAGCCAAATAAAATCCCCATCGTAAGAAGTAACCCGCACTTCTCCTGACCAGACTCCTTTGTCCTGAATTATGCTCCACAGCTGATCCACGAAGTCTTGCTGGTATCCCTCACTGACTAACCATTCCTTGATATTTTTGACTGAATAACTTCCCGATGGGTTCTGCATCAACTCCGTGAAAAAGTCTGTCACCACAAAGGTGTTCCCCAGCGTATCAGCTTTGATCAGCAACTGGTGCGATGGTGGTTCTTTTTCTTCCTTGTCAGAAAGTGCCTGATAGGCCAATCCCAAAGACTGGTAAAGTCCTTCTGTTTCTTTGAGCAAGGCTTTTGTCTGTCGCCTTGAGCTTTCCAGCTCCTGCACCGTTTCTATTACCTGTCTTGCAGTAGGTCTGAAGATAAAAAACAGTTCAAAAGCAACTACACTCAAAGAGATCAGCAGGAGCAAAAACTCTGTCTCTTTCAGTAAGTCAACCTTATTGGCCGCTTCCCTGTTGTACTGAAAGACGATATCATCCATCAGTTCCAGATAATCTCCTTCATACTCCAATATGGTCTTGAGCCACTTTTCCTGCCGATCGGCTTTTCTATTGTTAATTACCTGATCTGTTGCAATCAGTAACTTGTTATAGTATGGTTCAAGTTTCTGATATAGCTGGTTGGTTGCATGGCTATTGACCGTTCCGTCTGAAAAATATGCTGAGCCTGAAAGTTCCTGATGTGAGACTACCCATAAGTCCCTTGCTTCTCTTAATTCTGTCAACAATTGACTTTCCTGCCTAAATGCTGTGGGATGATACAGCTGCAAAGTCACTTTCGTAATTTTCTGGCTCAGCATTCTTTGCCGTCCGGCAATATTGATAACGGTAGCATCCTGCTGCTGATCATTGATAAAGTTCTGAATAAGCGCCTGCGTAGCTAGCATAACAATCACAATGATGGATATCGCTACAATATACAATCGCCCCAGTCCTTTGAATTGCAACGCCTTGAGATTGGTATATAACCGTGTGATATAAGTCTGCTGTTCGTTCACGCTTTCAATTATTCCTTACCTTCAATTTTTATTAGTAAATATACGTATTCAGTAATACTCTGCATAAGAAAATTGCAAATCTACCCTCCCATTAGAGCAAAACCCAAGACTAAGAAGGTAATCCTACGTAGACTTTCCCTTCCTCAACTTTAACCGGATAAACCGCAATCGGCTTCTCATCACCATTCAGGTTTTGTCCCGTTTTGAGGGAAAATGTTTTCTTGTGAAAAGGACAGGCTACTTTTGGTTCTTCACCTGCTGAGCCTATCATGCCACGAGACAATGCAGCCTGAAGTTTGTGTGGACATACATTCTGACAAGCATACCACTCACCCCTAGAGGTAAAATTGAATACAGCAATCTGCAATTCCCCAAAACGGAAACATTCGCCCCCATCTTCTGGAAAGTCAGTTACCAATCCTGCCAGTTCCCATTTCTTTACAGCGTCTGGCATTACTGTTTTATACAAAGTATCGATCATGGTTTTCGGTATTTAGATTTGGAAAAAAGCATTAAATGTTACCAGTTAACCGGTTTCTTCTGCTCACGCATTGGTTCAAACTTGATTGTCGGGTCTTTTTCGTCACTGTTAGCAAAATGCCTGAAGCGTTTACGTAACTCCGGATTATTTACAACCTCTTTCCATTCACAGCTGTAGACATTTATCAGCTGTTGCATCTCTTGCTCCAGTTCTTCTCCTATCCCCAAACAATCGTTGACCACGACATCCTTTACATAATCCAAACCACCTTCCAGTTTACTGATCCAAGTGGACGTTCTGTTCAGTGGTTCAGCAGTCTTGATGTAAAACATCAGGAAACGGTCTAAGTACTTGATACAATCTTCGGAGCTGATATCTGCCGCCAGCAACTGTGCATGTTGTGGTTTGGAACCTCCATTACCTGCCACATACAGGTTCCACCCTTTTTCCGTCGCAATAATTCCGAAGTCTTTTCCTCTTGCTTCTGCGCACTCACGAATACAGCCAGACACCCCGCCTTTCAACTTATGTGGCGCTCTCAAACCTTTGTAACGGTTTTCCACCTCTATGGCAAAAGACACGGAATCGTGCAAACCATAACGACACCAAGTAGACCCCACGCAGCTTTTCACTGTTCTGAGTGACTTTCCATATGCATGTCCACTTTCAAAACCTGCATTAATCAACTCTTCCCAGATGTCTGGCAAGTCTCCCACATGTGCCCCAAACATGTCAATGCGCTGACCGCCTGTAATTTTCAGGTACAGGTCATATTTTTTAGCCACTTGTCCGAGTACAATCAGCTTGTCAGGTGTAATCTCACCACCCGGAATACGTGGAACTACTGAATAGCTTCCCCCTTTTTGAATATTGGCAAGAAAACGGTCATTGGTATCCTGTATGGTCGACTGCTTGGCGACCAACTCATTCCAGCAACTTGCTAAAATGGAGGCGACTGCCGGTTTACAGACTTCACAGCCATTCCCTTTTCCATAAGCAGCCAACAGCTCCCTGTAAGTCCGAATGCCCTTTACTTTCACCAGACTGAAAAGCTCCTGACGACTGTAAGCAAAATGCTCACAAATGACATTGCGAACTTCCTTACCCATCTTCTTGTGCAACTCCTTCATCAGGTCCGTTACCATCGGCACACAACCTCCACATCCAGTACCTGCCTTGGTACAGGACTTGATGGCATCCAATGTCAACAGTTCTTCCTTTTCAATGGTATGACATAAAGCTCCTTTGGTCACGTTCTCACAAGAACAAACCTGCGCACCATCAGGTAAATCAGCTACACCATTTCCAACTGGTGCCCCCTCCCTTGCCTCTGCAATAAGGTCTTCCGGATGTGGGGGAAGCGGCATTTCATTCAATACCATCTGGTGCAGGATATTGTACCTTGACGTATCTCCAACCAACACTCCTCCAAGCAATCTTTTACCATCCGCAGACAGGTTGATTCTTTTGTATATTCCCTTGAACTGATCCTCCATGACGATGGAAGTGCCTTCCCTGCTTTCCATCAGTGCATCACCAAAACTGCCCACCTCTGTACCGACCAGCTTGAGTTTGGTTGACATATCTGCTCCTTCAAAAGGGGTATAGTCCACCTCAGCTATTTGGGCTGCCACTATTTCAGCCATCTCATATCCAGGTGCTACCAACCCATAGATCATTCCTTCAAATAGAGCTACTTCACCGATTGCAAAAATATTTGGGTCAGCAGTTTTCAATTCCCCATCTACCACTACGCCGCCTCTTTCTCCAACAGGTAACCCACATTGTCTTGCCAACTCATCCCTTGGTTTGATTCCTGCAGATATGATGACCATATCCGTATGTAAAATCTCTCCATCTTGAAAGGCTAACCCTGTGACAGCATCTGCTCCCACAATACTTTCAGACCTTTTGGACAAGTGGAATTGCAGTCCCATCTTTTCAAGCGTGTTACTAAGCATCTTCGCTCCTCTGTCATCCAGTTGCCTTGGCATTAGTCTTGGAGCCATTTCAACTACATGAGCTGTAAGCCCCATATCTTTGACGGCTTTAGCAGCCTCTAGTCCGAGTAAACCTCCTCCTATCACAGTCGCATTCTGACAATCTTTTCCATAAGCCATAATCGCATCAAGGTCCTCCAAGGTGCGGTACACAAAAACGCCTTGTTTCTCTACTCCCGGAATAGGGGGCACAAAAGCAGAAGATCCCGTAGCAAGCACCAGCATATCATAGTGGAAATGTTTCCCATCGTAGGTACTCACAGCCTTTTCTTCCCTATTAATATGGTTGACCAGTGTTCCGGTAATCAGTTCAATATCATTTTCTGCATACCAGTCTCGGGGCGCCATCAACAGTTGCTCTTTTTCACCTGTTTCAAAATACTCACTGAGATGTACCCTATCATAGGCAGGAAGTACTTCTTCCCCAATGACTGTTACCTTAACCTTTGTACTGTCAGCTTTCGCTCTAAGCTTTTCACAGAACTTGTATCCCACCATGCCGTTCCCCACTACTATTACATGCTTCATACCGTCAAGATTTAGATTTGAACTCCTTTTACGTAGTAATTTTAATAAAATAATTTCATAATTACGTAATTATACTTAATATTACTTACGAATTAATTAGGAAAGCAAGTGGAAACTAAAAATATACGTAGATGAGTGTTCAACAAATCCAACCAAAACTGACGCTTGTAGGAGCAGGACCTGGGGACAAAGACCTTATAAGTATAAAAGGTATGAAGGCATTACAAGCTGCAGATGTCATCCTATATGATGCATTAGTAAATCCTGAATTGCTGGACCATGCTACAAATGCTAAAAAAGTGTTTGTTGGAAAAAGAGCAGGACACCATTACTTACCTCAGGAAGAAATCAACCAACTGATAATAGACTTTGCTTTCTCCCATGGTCATGTGGTTAGACTGAAAGGCGGTGATCCTTTGGTATTTGGTAGAGGTCAGGAGGAAATAAATGCTGCATCGGCTTTTGGTATTCAGGTCGAGATCATACCTGGCATCAGCAGTGTAACCAGTGCACCCGCCTCGATCGGAATTCCTGTAACTTGCCGTGGTGTCAGCGAAAGCTTCTGGGTGATTACAGGCACTACACAATCCAACTCGCTATCAAAAGACTTACCGCTTTCAGCCCAGTCTTCGGCTACCGTACTGATATTGATGGGACTTGGCAAACTTTCATTGATCACTCAATTGTTCAGCATGTACCGCAGCAAGGATGAACCTGTAGCCATCGTACAGAATGCCACATGGGATAATCAGCAATTTGTCACTGGTACACTTTCCGATATTGAGGCAAAGGTAAGAGAGCAGCAGATTGGTACACCGGGCATCATCATCATCGGGGAAGTGGTAAAACACAGAAGTCCTTTAGAAATACTGAAAGCCAACCAATTGAGTCAGCCTGAATAGTACAATATCCACCTCTGAATCTTATTCGCTATGGAATGTCTTAGCTGTTTGAACCATAATTGCCTGATCAAGAAAAGTCTTCCTCTCTCTTCTGAATTGGAAAATGATATCAGTATCAAAGGAATCAAATGCAGAAAAGGACAGACTTTTATCCTTGAAGGAAGCCCTGTATATGGACTGTATTTTATCCGAAGCGGCAAAGTAAAGGTGAGTGTCATGGGGTATCAAGGGAAAGAGCAAATACTCCGTTTTGCCGGAAATGGGGATGTAGTTGGGCACCGTGGTTATGGTGCTGGAGAAGTTTACAAGATCAATGCGACCACCATGGAAGATAGTACCATCTGCCATGTTCCCAATCAGGTTTTGAACCTGTTCTTTGAATCTAACAATACATTGGCCTATAACCTGATGCGCTTTTACTCAGAAGAGCTTGACCGTAGCGAAACCAAAGTGAGGAATTTGGCACAGATGAATGTCAAGGAAAAAGTGATTGACACATTACTTCACATCAATCGAAAGTTTGGTCAACGCCATGGCTTTATTGACTTGGAAATGTCACGCAAAGAGATCGCGGACTATGCCGGCACAACAGATGAACAGGTGATCAGAATTATCTCAGCCCTTAAAAAAGAGGCATTGCTAACTGCTAAAGGGAAAAAAATAGGCATACCCAACGTAGAATTACTTAAAAACGAAATCAATAAACATCACTTTTATTCAGAGCGATAACCAACCAAAACACTGTCTTACAGTACCTTGCTTAAAAAACCTGCTATAACGCAGGTTTTTTTATGTTTAAAAACTTATTGAACCCTGTAAACCCGCATAGTTTTCATTTCTGAGAGGTAATAAATTGTACGTATAAATACTTAATTAATGTATTCACACTAAATAATGAATGATATGCGTACATCCACTCCAAACCTTGAAAAAGCAACCCGCATTAATTTGCTGGATTTCAAATCAGTTCAGATGAGAACATTTCACCTGAGCTGGCTCGCATTCTTCCTATGTTTCTTTGGTTGGTTTGCCCATGCCCCATTGATGAACTCAACCATTGGGCCTGACCTTGACCTCACTAAAGCGCAGAAGATCACTGCCTTTATCGCCTCCGTTGGGGTCACCATCTTTGCCCGCCTTTTTATAGGCAGCATGTGTGACAAGTTTGGCCCTAGAAAAAGTTATGTCTACTTACTGATATTCGGTGCTTTCGCCGTAATATCCTCCTCCTTTGCCACAACTTGGGAAACCTACTTGCTCTCCAGGATGGCCATTGGTGTAATTGGTGCCTCTTTCGTGATTACCCAGTACCATACTTCTGTCATGTTTGCTCCTAATGTAGTGGGTATTGCCAATGCCACTACCGCAGGTTGGGGTAATCTTGGTGGTGGTGTTACACAAGCTTTAATGCCACTGATCGCTTCAGGAATGCTGGCATTGGGTTTTGCAGAGTCTGAACTTTCGAAATGGAGACCTGCCATGTTTGTACCTGCCCTGATCATGCTGGTAGTTGCTTTCCTGTACTGGAAATACACTACTGACACTCCAAAAGGAAATATGGAAGACCAAAAAGCGGATGAGTCAACAAACTCAGAAGAAAAGCCTACCAATACCTTTATCGAAGCCATGAAAGACCGTCGAGTATGGATCCTGTTTGCTATCTATGCGGGTTGTTTCGGGATGGAACTGTTTGTCAATGGCAGAGCCGCAACTTATTACCAAACCAAATTTCTGCTCAATGAAACTACGGCCGGAATGGTCGCGGCACTGTTCGGCCTGATGAACCTGTTCGCAAGATCTATGGGAGGCTGGCTAGGTGACCGATTCTCCAAAACTGGAGGTCTTGCCGGTAGAGTAAAGTGGCTGGTTATAGTGATGGTAATTGAAGGTATTGCCCTAACCATCTTCTCTCAAATGGACATATTGGGTGTTGCCATTGCCACTATGATTGTTTTCTCACTGTTTGTTCAAATGGCTGAAGGCGCTACCTACTCTGTAGTACCA
This sequence comes from Limibacter armeniacum, assembly GCF_036880985.1. Classification (NCBI taxonomy): domain Bacteria; kingdom Pseudomonadati; phylum Bacteroidota; class Cytophagia; order Cytophagales; family Flammeovirgaceae; genus Limibacter; species Limibacter armeniacum. The sequence continues at coordinate 172,558 of NZ_JBAJNO010000006.1, read as the reverse complement.
TTTATCAATAAAAAAGCACTGGGAGCTGTAGCAGGTATCGTAGGTGCAGGGGGCAATGTTGGTGCTGTCATGTATGCACAATTCCTTTTGAGAAGTGGCTCGCCATTGGAGGATTGCTTCCTCTACTTCGGGGTGGTTGTGGCAGCTATCGGGTTCCTTGGTTTAGGCGTGAAATTCTCAGATGAGGATGAAAAAGCTGCCGTAGCTGAACAGGAAAGACTGGAAGCTTTGGAAGCCGAACTCAAAGCAAAAGAAGCTTCACTTGTTGCATAACCCAATATTATAGATGTGGAGCTGTTGCTTGACCGCTCCACTTTCACTCTTCAAACCATTACAGTAAATAATTGCTATAAACTCATGAACCTATTGAAAAAATTTACCCTGACGATATGTTGCTTATGCTGTACTCTTTATGCCAATGCACAGTTTACATTGGAAGGACAATACCGTCCCAGAGCTGAGGTTAGAAACGGATTCAAAGCACCCATCCTGACTGACACAGAAGTAGCGGCCTTTGTAGAGCATAGAGCGCGTATTACTGCTGGTTATTCCCAAAGTAAATTAGGATTCAAACTGTCAGTACAGGATGTGAGAATCTGGGGAGAAACAGGACAGATCAACAAGGCAGACAACCTATTGAGCATACACGAGGCGTATGGTGAATATAAGCCTTCCAAAAACTCCACCTTCCGTATCGGTAGACAGGAAGTAGCTATCGACGGTCACCGATTCTTCGGAACGCTTGACTGGGCTGCTCAGGCAAGAGCCTTTGATGCAGTAAGGTACCTGTACAAGGATTCAATCGGAAACGAGTTCCAGCTGATGGGTACTTTCAACCAGAATGGCTTGACAGACTCCTCCAGTCCTGAGCCAGCCAAGAATACTGGAAACTTCTACAATTCTGGTGCATATGCTGGCGCCAACACCTACACTGGTTTTGGGTTGCCACTTCCAAAGGCACAAGTGATGGGTTATGTCAAGAAGATGTTCGGAACAGCCAATATCTCGTTTATGGGGTTGGTGGATTTTATGCAACCAACTGAAGGTCATCCTTACCCGTTATATCATTTTGGTATTTCACCAAATTACAAACTGGACAAACTCAACCTTAGTGGTCAGCTATACTATTCTACCGGTACACAAAAACTGTCAGCTACCAATCCTGAACTTGAAGACAACAAGTTGTCTGCCTATATGTTAAGCCTTAGCTTACAGCATACAGGTTTAAAAGGAAAACCGCTTTTGGGAGTGGATTATATCAGTGGTGATGATAAGGGCACAACTGATGTTACGGAAGGCTGGGCACCACTCTATGGTACCAACCACAAGTTTTATGGCTTTATGGATTACTTCTATGTAGGCTCCGGACACAACGGTGGAGGTAACAACAAAAGTGGTGGACTGGTGGATATTTACCTGAAAACCACTTTCAAGGTAGGCGAAAGCAGTAATTTGCTGGCACACCTACACGCCTTTAGCTCCCCAACAGATGTATATGACCTGTCATCTGCTGACCCTGAAGCGACACTTGGCAGTTATCTAGGTACGGAACTGGATTTGGTATTTGTCAAAAAGCTAGCAGAAAACATCACATTCAAAGCGGGTTACTCCCAGATGTTTGGTACAACTTCCATGCAACAGGTAAAAGGACAATTCAATACAGATACAGGAAAGTATGCAAACATCAAAGGCATGCAAAACTGGACTTGGGTCATGATCAATTTTACACCAAAGTTTTTATAAAGGAATCATTCAACCAACTCCTTGAGCTTCTGGAATTCGTTTTCCGGAAGCTTTTTTCAGTTGTGACCTATTAAGAAGAACTGAGTTTTGAGTCACACTTTTTTTGCTACTCTGATGAAAATCACCTTCCATAAAAAAGAATAAACCAAACTGAGTTCTATATTTGTGCCCGAATTGGTATCCGCAAGGATTTAATAGGGAATCCGGTGAAAGACCGGGACTGTCCCCGCAGCTGTAAGCTTCTACAGTGTTTGCGCTTTTTTGCCATTGTTTTCTTCGGAAGATGAGAAGGCCGCAAGCATGAAGTAAGTCAGAAGACCTGCCATTCGACATTCGACAAATGCTTGCCTTCGGGAGTTAAGGTAATGCTACCACAATACTTTTGCAGAATTACATGATAGCTCAGGTATGCATTACCTTACTTGCTATACGTGCATAATTCTCACTTTTTGTGGAGCCTTCAATATCCCCCTTTTGCCAAAGCTTTTGTCTCTTTTTTCACACAAAAATTTATTGTAAATGAAATTATTGAGACAGCACTCAATGCTATGGTTCTCCTGGCTACTTCTGCTAGGTATTACATTTTCAGGATGTGATGACAAGGACGATCCTATTCCTCCATCTTCAGTACAGATTCTATCACCCGAAACCAATGGGGCATTCTTTGTTGGCGAAGAGGTTACCTTTGTTGGCGATGCACAAGATGCACAATCATACACTTGGGAAATTAATGGTGAAGAATTGTCCACAGACATTTCTTTTACCTATTCGTTTACGGCAGAAGGTGAATACAATATCGCATTCAATGCCATCAATGAAAGTGGTTCCATCAGTGATGTTGTAACGCTGCAAGTCAACAGTGGTGTACAGATCAATGGTATGTCAGAAAATGAGTTCTACCTGGTAGGAGATACTATCTCACTATTCGCCAATATTGAGAATCCTGCCCTTACCAGCTTTAAATGGGTAGTCCACGATGAGGTTTTAAGTGACTCACTCACATTCAAGTACGTACTCAGAGATGTTGGATTACAGCAGATCACTTTTACAGCACAGGGTACTGACTACGCTTCCGTACTGACACAACAAGTTGAGGTCGCTCCTCTTCTAGGTGGAGCCCTGATTGTCAATGAAGGTAACATGAGTAATGAAATGGGAAGTGTGTCCTTCCTTCAAAGAGGTGGCAACACGCTTTTCACCAACGCTTATGCATCTCTGAACCCAGGCAAAACCCTTAGCAATGTCACCCAGTCGGCATCCTACTTTGGTGACTATGTGTATTTCATTTCCCAGAATGGTCCCAACTATATCATCGTAGCCGATAAAGAAACCTTGGTGGCTGTTGACTCCATCACCACCAGTGATGTTTCATTGAGCTGGCCAACCCATCTGGCAATGGTCAGTACCACAAAAGGTTATGTCCGCGACAACAACGGCATCTCCATCATTGACTTCAGTGCTAAGTCTGTCACCAATATCAGTGGCGTTGGTGCTGCCAAGGCACAACCGATCGTGATTGGCAACAAGCTTTTCACTTACTCAGGCAGCAACCTGTATGTAGTGGATATCACAACTGATCAACTGATCCATACCGAAACGTTCGGCAGCAGCATTGGCGGATTTGCTGAAGCTACAGACGGTAACCTTTGGGTTGCTCAAAGTGGAACTCCTTCCACCTTGCTAAAAGTTGCCTCCTCAGATTATACAACATTGAAGGAAATTGAGATGCCTGAAGGCGTAAACCTTAATGCCGGATGGACAGGATCATCCAACATTATGCCTAGTCACACGACAGAAAATGTATTCGTAAGACCTAGTGGAAAAAAGCAGATTTACCTAGTTGACCTTAGTACGACTACCCCTACCGTAAGCCTGTTCTCAGACCTTTCAACATGGAGTGATGAAGAAACAGGGATCATCTATGGAGAACCGAATGTAGACCCTGTATCCAATGATATCTATATCATGGGAATCAAAGGGTATGGAATGGACTACCTGATCAATGCACTTTTCATTATTGATGGAAGTACTGGTAATCAGAAGCAAAAACTGACAGGTGTAGGCAGCTTCCCTGCCATGGTACTATTCTCAGAATAATCAAATTCACTTCCAAAAACTGAAATCATGAAGAAATATATATGCTATATACTGGTATTGGTAAGTACAGTATTTATAGGCTGTTCATCAGACGAAGAAATACTGCTTCCCAAAATCATCTCTGAGATTCCTGAAGAAGGGTATTCCATTAAAATTAATGAGGAATTTACCCTCAGCGTTGAGGTGGAAAACGGGGAAAATGCAGATTACCTGTGGTTGGTAGATGGTGAAGAATATAGCCAATCAGCTACCTTTATTTTTACACCTAACCAACTGGTGACCTATCAGGTTACCCTACAGCTGACGACCACAACGGGAAAAGACCAACGTGCATTCAGTCTTACAGTATTACCTGCTGACGACAGACCAGTCACTGACAACAGTTCTGCCTTTATCACGCAGGTATTCGATTACCAATATGCACCAGGCCAACACGCCAATTCCTATGCTTTGGGAGCTGATGGCAGCAACTTTATTGGAGACACAGTAGCATATGCACTTCTAGGCGGATGGGGTGGTTATATCACAGCCGGATTTGACCATACCATCACTAATCAGGAAGGGTATGACTTCGGCGTTTACACACAGCCTGGTGCTGGTTCAGAGCCTGCTGTAGTTTATGTTATGAAAGACCTGAATGGTGATGGCTTACCAAATGACAGTGAGTGGATTGAACTCAAGGGTAGCGAATTTGACCATGAGGAAACGATCAGGGATTATGAAGTAACTTACTACAAGCCAGAGGAAGGTGCCAATGTAACCTGGACAGACAACCAAGGAAACAGTGGAGAGCTGGTGCCAGGTTGGCCAGGAGGTTCTTGGTGGTGGGATGACTCCAAGGAAGAAGTTACTTTCTCTGGTGTCAAATTGCCTGACTCACATTATAATTCAGCAGCACCTGAGGGTCAAATGTGGATTAACTACGAGGATCGTTTTGCTTGGGGATATGCTGAAAACTATGGTGGTACAGATCATGATGCTACTTTAAAGGCAAACCTTTTTGACATTGACAATGCTGTAGATCAGGACGGCAATGCTGTCACATTGGAAGGTATTGACTTTATAAAAGTACAAACAGGTGTCTTTCAGGTAGCCGGATGGCTAAACGAGATTTCAACCGAGGTTCGTGGTGCATTTGACTACCAGATGATACAACCATAATTTTTACATCTCAAACTTACCTTCCAGGTCTGGTGAAGCTCCCCCTGTACTTCACCAGCCGGAAGGTTTTCCTCAAATATGATCATACACAGGAACAGGCTGTTGCCTATCTTTTTCATCATCTTTTTTACTGTCACCATAGTATCTGCTAATGCTCAGGATAAAGATTCTGTACGAATACTTCAGGAGGTGACTGTGATTACAGAAAGGCTACCTGAAAGGGTGAGCTTCAAGAATACCTATCTCGAGAAAGCTATTTTACAAGAGAACCTAACTGCTACTTTAGGTGAATTGCTCACGCTGAAAACACCCATCTTTGTCAAGAATTATGGTGCAGGTGGTACAGCCACTCCTTCTTTCAGAGGGACTGGCGCCAGCCACACACAACTTTACTGGAACGACATCAACCTTAATTCCCCAATGCTGGGGCAAGTGGACTTATCCATGTTTCCGGTTGCTTTCACAGATGAAGTACAAGTAAATTACGGTGCCAGTAGCCTTTCACAAGGAACAGGCGGACTAGGTGGTGCCATTCAATTGAACAGCCGAGTAGCTTGGGAAGAGAAGTACTATGCCATGTTCTCCCAATCAGCCAATAGCCTTCATAACTATATTACCAACGGCAGTATTTCACTTGGTAATTCCAAAATACACAGTACCACCAAGGTCTTCCTGAAAGACGCTGCCAACCGTTTTGACTTTGTCAATCCGCTACAGCCCGACAACCCTGTCTGGAGCAATAAACATTCAAAACAGCGGCAATACGGTTTGCTGGAAGAACTTACAGCCAAGATTTCCTCATCACAGACAGTCGGTGTAAAAGTATGGTATCAGGAAGATGAAAGGGCATTACCCCCTTCCATGGACAAGGAAAATGAATATGCCTCATTGGGCAATAATGTCTTGCGGGTACTTGGGGAGTGGCAGATGAAAGCCCCCAGTAAGGAGCTGAGTTTTCGTACTGCCTATATCAACGACAGCAGAAATTATGAAAAGGAGATCAATAATGATGATCCTCCCAAACTGCTCACCTCAGATAGCGAAGCCCAAACCTTACAATCCGTGGGGAAAGCCAAGTTCAAGTTATCCGAAAAATGGTACTTACAAGGCAGCGGACGGTTCAATTTGGACAAGATCAACAGTGGCAATTATCTGGACTTTGCCACAGGAGAACGAATCATCAGAGCACAAGAAACAGTTGACCTGTCAACCAGTGTGGAGTGGCTTCCTTCCTCAAGGTTATCCATGAGTCTGCTTTTTCGTCAGCAGTGGATTGACGGAGAGACCAAACCATTTTTGCCCTCCTTGGGAGCAGATTACCTTATATGGGAAAAAGAAAACCGCTCACTTTCAGTAAAGGGAAATATATCCCGAAACTTCCATGCACCATCCCTTAACGACCGCTACTGGGGAGCTGCCGGAAACCCTGACTTGCTTCCGGAAGAAGGTTGGATGTCAGAAGCTGGTCTCAGTTATGACAACAACAACCATGAGCATTGGCAATACAAATATGAGATTACGGCATTTGCCTCACTGATTGACAACTGGATTGTTTGGCAACCCAGAGGCAGCTCAGGCAACCTGTGGCAACCCATCAATATGCGACAGGTTTATTCGAGAGGAATTGAGCAGGTACTTTCTGCTACTTACCAAAAGACCAACTGGAAACTAGATGCCTTTGCCTCCTATTCTTTTGTAAAGTCAGAAAACCAGTTACCCTATACCGATCTGGACGAATCCGTTGGCAGACAACTTATCTATACTCCTGTGGGTAGTTTTCAAGGATATTTGCGTTTCCGTTACCAGAAAACCACCATCAGGTTTGAACAATTGGGATATGGCAAGCGGCTTATCCAGACTGATGGCAGTTCATGGCTTCCTCCCTATTACCTATCCAACCTGATTGCCGGTTATACGTTTGACATCCGTCAGCACCGCCTGACAGCTGAAGCTCGGATTGATAACCTATTCGGCTATCATTACCAGTCCATTGCCCGAAAAGCAATGCCGACACGTACCTATCAGCTTACACTTACCTACCATTTAAATCCTTAAAAACATGACTAACAGACTCGTACTTATTTTTTTACTATCCCTTATTTTCCATCTTGGGTGCAATGAAGTAGAAGACTCTCTCCCACTTACAGATTTGGGTGAAGCCTCAGGGGATTACCCTAATGGGATTTATGTAGTCAATGAGGGAAACTTTGATTGGGGTTACGGCACCGTGACCCACTTCAACCCTGAAACAAAACAGGTTTCTGAAAGTGTTTTCAAACAGAAAAATGGCTTTGAGCTGGGCAATGTTGCACAGTCGATGCTACTACATAATGGTAAGGGGTATATCGTGATTAATAACTCAGCAAGAATAGAAGTGGTAAACCCTTATAACATGGAATGGCAAGGGCGCATCAACATTCCCAAAAGCAGTCCGCGTTACCTGTTGCCACTCTCCTCGAAAAAAGGGTATGTTACTGATCTTTATGCTGATCACTTTTATGTCTTGGATTTAGCAGCTGACTCACTGATCAAAACCGTTCCTACCTCAGGCTGGACAGAAAAAATGGTCAGGGTAAACAACCATGTGTATATGACCCAAACCCGTACCGTCTTTGACAGCCGCCGTGAAGGTGGACAACTGCTCTTGAAAATAGATGGCACAACCGATCAGGTAGTGGACAGTCTTGCACTACCTAATGGCCCTATTGATATACAGGTCGATGCCCTGAATCAGGTATGGGTACTTTGTTTTGGGGATTTGATCGGGGCTACACCTGCCCTTGTACAGGTAGATCCTGAAACAATGACCATCAGAAAGAACATGTCATTTTCTAATGAAGCTGCCTCCAACCCATCACGCTTGAGAATTGATGGTAGTGGCACTGTACTCTATTACTTAAATGGTGGGGTATTCAAGCACGAGATTGATACAGACAAACTGGAAGAAAATCCCATTATCCCTGAAAATGGAAGGTTGTTTTATGGATTGGGCTACAACCCACACGACCGCCGTATTTATGTAACGGATGCCATTGACTATGTGCAGAAAGGGTGGGTATTCCGTTATGAAGAAAACGGAGCCAAGGTTGATTCCTTTAAGGTAGGCGTTATTCCAAATGAGTTGTTGTTTTATTAAGGTTATTACGAATTTATGTTTCGTGATAACACTCACTTATCTGATTTTCAGGTTAGTATTAAAAACGGCCTTGAAGAATTGTCGTTAAAATTTTAATCTGTGATAGGTGTTAAGAAAATTCCTTTGTTTGAGCGTAGCGAGTTGTGGAATTTTCAGCTTATACAGATTAAAATTAGGCAAATTCTTCAAAGCCTTGATTTTTTTTGCTTCATTTTTTCATCAAGGAAAAAATGAAGAATTTAATTGTAGTATGAAAAGCAATTTTTTTGAAATAAATAGCTACCCTCTTTTTAAAGCGCTAGGCAAATAGCCAAAATGTTTCTTGAATGCCGCAGTAAAATGCTGAGGATTCTTGAAACCGATCATAAAAGAAGCCTCCGTGATTGAAATGTTTTCATCCACAATCATCTGTTTGGCTTTATGCAGTTTAATGTCAGACCAGTACCCGAAAACGGTATTGCCAAAATGCTCCTTAAACCCCTTTTTCAGCTTATAACTGTTAAGTCCGGATTCACGAACCAAGTCGTCCATTGATAGGTGCTGATCGAGGTGCTGGTTCAGGTAATCCTTTACAAAATGCAACTTATCAATATCCTCGCCTTTCCATATTTTCTTTTCGGCTTCAGGCACTTTGGACTGTTCAATCTGTAAGATCAACAACTCCATCAACTTGGCTTCAATAAATACTTTCTTGCTAACTCCCACCAACGGACAGTGAATAATATCCATAATGTTCTGCATCATGGCAGGTGAAATCGGGCGACTACACTCTCCCAACTTAACTGGCTGATCCTGCTCGACCTTTACCCCAAACTTTTCAATGAGCGACAAATCCTCTCCGAATATTTTCTTTAAGTAACAGACTGCCAATTTCACTTCCAGCGTATAACGATGACCCGAAGGATAGGATAAAGTACCCTTCACCTCCGGAAAGTACATCAGCTGGTGGGTACCAGCAGGTATTAGCGCATCCATACTTCCCTTATTATTCCTGACGAACGAGGACATTCCTTTCATCTCAAAATGCATCTTCAGGAATGGAAAATCATGGGCTACCTTCACCTGATGTGCCTCTTTAAGATTTAAGTCCCTATGCTCGATCTCGATGCCATCCATCTGAATGACACGGGTAAATCCTTCTGCTATATTATATGGTGAAGAGAGCTTTTTCTCACAAAAAAAATCTTTCTGCTTGAAATCCTGTTCATACGATTTCTGCACTATTCCCCCCTGATAAATACTGCTTTTGAATATGCTTTTCATAATCAATCCCTCTGGCGTCATTAAAAAATACCTCTCGCGTTAATGGTCATTTGCTTATATAGCTAATTTTGCGCTGTCAATTTATTTAGACTGATTATAAATAACAATTATCTAATAATATAATTAAGCAATGAGACTAAAACATTTACTGGGAGTACTCTTTATGCTATTTGCATTGCCTGCTTTTACGATTGCCCAAAAAGGAAACCTGAAAGGAAATATCCAAACCGCTGATGGAGTACCTGCTGTGTATATCAATGTAATCCTTGAAGATACACCAATGGGCACTGTCACAGACGCTGACGGACATTTCCAGATCAACAACATTCCGGTGGGTTCTTACTCATTAAAAGTTTCTTTTGTCGGTTTGGAGACACAATACAAGTCTGTACAAATCACAGAAGGAACCACCACTGAAGTTGAACGCATTACACTTCAGGAAAGCAGCCGTGAGCTGGATGAGATCACCATTACAGATCACAGAATCAACAAATTTGAGGATAAACAGTCTGATTATATTGCAAGACTACCTCTTTCTTATCTTGAAAATCCTCAAGCCTATTCTGTGGTCTCAAGCGCATTGATGGAAGAGCAACTAACTACTGATATTCACGGAGCAGTTCAGAATGCACCGGGCATCAACAGTGTAGTAGAAGGTGTCGGTTCAGGAGGTGTTGGACTAAGCGTAAACATGCGTGGTTTCAGTACCGGCATTGCGATGAGAAACGGTATGGCGACCAACTATGTAACCCTATCAGACCCTTCCAATCTTGAACGAATTGAGGTTATCAAAGGTCCATCTGCTACGCTGTTTGGTTCGACATATACTTCATATGGTGGCCTGATCAACAAAGTAACAAAACAGCCTCACCAAAGACTAAGTGGTTCCGTTGGCTACTCTACTGGCAGCTTCGGTCTGTCACGTTTTACCGCTGACTTGAATACACCAATCAATGAAAGCAAGACAGCTTTGCTGCGTGTCAATGTGGCAAAACACAATGAAAACAGCTTTCAGGATCACGGCCGTCAGAAGTCATGGTCTGTTGCCCCTAACTTGGTATACAAAGTCAATGACAAGCTAACCCTGAATATAGAAGCGGAGCTTTTCCATACTAACAGACCGAGTAACTATTTCGGCATCAGTGGTGGTGTAACAGCTACCAACTTCGATGAGCTGGACTACAGCTTTGAGCATTCTTACGGAAGTGACCAACTGCAAAGTGAGGCGAATGTATTCAACGTTTTTGCAAAAGCGACCTACAAAATTTCACCCAAGTGGACTTCTGTTACCAACCTATCAACGGCTAATACGGACAACAACGCCAACTACCTGTTCTTAACGTTCCTAGACAACAGTCAGGTGAGACGTATGCCGATGAACATTGTCAGTAACTTCAACTCTACTCAGGTTCAGCAGAACTTTATCGGGCAGTTCAAGATTGGCAATATGTCCAACAAGTTACTAGCAGGTTTGGACTACCACCAGCTAAATACTTCTGACCGCAGGGTAAGATTTGTATATGATACTGTAAGTCACGACGATCCTGATGTGGATATCAATCAGGAGAAATATGAAGCGACTATTGCAGAAACTGACCCATTCTTGAGATACAAGAGACAGAACAACACATACAGTGCTTATGTCTCAAACGTATTGAATATCACAGATGCACTTTCAGTGATGGCCAGCCTTCGTGTTGACCACTTTGAAAACCTGACGGATGAATTCAAACAGACAGCATTCTCACCAAAGTTGGGGGTTGTATATCAGGTCATTGAGAAAAAGGTATCACTGTTTGCCAACTATATGGATGGCTTCAAGAACGTAGCACCTGAAACGACAGCGGATAACAACACGATCGTATTCAAGCCAGAGCATGCGACTCAACTGGAAGCTGGTGTAAAATCTCAACTTTTCGGCAACAAGCTGAGCACTACGTTAAGCTACTATGATATCACGGTTAGGGACATTGTAAGAAGCATTCCTGACAATGACAATATTGGTGCTTTCAATGCAGTACAGGATGGTACACAAAACAGTAAAGGATTTGAGTTTGAGCTGATCGCCAATCCGGTTGAAGGCTGGAACATTGTGGCGGGATATGGCTACAACGACAGTGAATACACAAAGGCTGCGGAAGACATAGAGGGCAATCGTCCATACTCAACGCCTGAGCACTCGGCTAACTTCTGGACTAGCTACCAGATTCAGGAAGGCAAGGTAAAAGGTCTTGGACTGGGCTTTGGTGGTAACCACGTAAGCGATGCGTTCCTGAATGACGCCAACACTTTTACTATCCCTGCTTACACTGTACTAAACGCATCCTTGTTCTACAGCCAGCCACAATACCGCATCGGTGTTAAGCTGAACAACCTTACAGATGAGGAATATTGGGCTAGCAGCTACTGGGCACAGCCACAGAAGACTAGAAACTTTGTCATCAACTTCACATATAAATTCTGATACTTAAAAAACCCTAGTCTTGCGGTCTGGTGAGGAGCTTTCCTCTCAGACCGCTTATTCATTTTATTACAATGGGAAAGCAAAAATCAAAAGTCAGAAAAGTGATCGATTGGCTGCACTTATGGCCAAGTCTTATCAGTTCAGTTATTGTCATATTTGTATGCCTAACAGGAACTATCATTGTCTATGGTGATGAAATCATGGACTTTACAGCAGGTGATGCCAAATATGTTGAAACGGTAGGAGAAAAACGCATTACCTCTGAAGAAATAGATAAAAACATAAAAGCACTTTATCCGAAGTATATGATCTCGGAATATGTGTTTTTTAATGACCCTAAAAGAAGTATTCGCCTAAGGGCATTCAGCAGAGAAGAGAAAATGTTGTCCATGATCTATATGGATCCCTACACTGGCGAGATTCTGAAAAAGGACAATTCCATTTACTTCTTTTTCGTAACAGCCCATTTGCATGCTTCTTTCCTTGCAGGTGAAGCAGGACATTGGGTAGTAGCGATCTCAACCATCATCTTTGTCATAAGCAGTATCACAGGACTTGTTTTATGGTGGCCAAAGAAATGGACGAAATCAACAAGGCAAGCCAGTTTTGCCATCAAGTGGGACGCCAAGTTCAAACGACTTAATTACGACCTGCATAACGTACTGGGTTTCTACTCGCTTGTACTCTGTCTGGTTTTAAGCGTAACAGGTTTGATCATCTTCTTCCCAGGGTTAACCAACCTAACTGTAAAAGCAACAGGTGGTGATGTAGCGCATCTGGAAGAGGTACTTCCAAAAATGGATTCCACACAAGTATCATTAGATATGGTTCCTTTTGCCTATAAGATTTTGGAAGAAGAGCATCCCGATAAAGCTGAAATCAGCACTTGGAACCCTAGCTTTCAAAAGATTGGTGCCTATGTCTTTACTACAGGAAAAGTAGGACTTAAAAGTGTCGAAAATGCCGACATCAGTATTTTTGATAGGTATTCAGGAGAAAAGATAACGGTAGATGAGAAGTATCTGCATCATGAAAAAACCGAGAATGTCGTTTGGCAATTGCATATGGGACAATGGTGGGGACAATTTGGTAAACTGTCAACTTTCTTAACCGGTCTGATTGCGACTTCTTTACCAATCACAGGATTTATAATTTGGTGGGGACGCAGAAAGAAAAAGAAACCAACCAAAAAGAAAGCTTTAGCATCATAATACCAACTAATCCAGAAGCTCCGCAAACTGCTTGTTTGTGGGGCTTTTTTACTTTAAAAGCCCAACGCACTCAACTTCAAAGTCTTATACAGTAGATTCAATCAGCTGATAAGTTGATAAGTTTTCTTTATTATAAAGCCTGACTTGTATTTACCGTTCACAATATTATTTTTACAATACTATCTATGAACAAATCAACATCTTTGTGAGTGATTTAAACCATGAAATACTACTTTCTACTTACTACTTTTTTCATCAGCTACACTTTCAATTGTCTCGCTACAACACCTGAAAGAACCGCTAACAAACTTCCAGTTGATCAGGTAAACGCATTACCTAACGATGCTCTGCGTCTTCAAGTGTTGGATAGTATATTAAACTCGTTAGCTGTAAGTCAAATAGATAACCGCGAAACGTATTACGACAGTCTCAGAAAAAGTGACATCCATTTTTCAAATGAAGTAAACAAGGGAAACTTTTACATCAAACTGACTTCCTATTACTCCTATTTGGGTAAATACAAGATCGGAAATGAGTTGACCCTTAAAGCTGTTGAAATCTTTGAGAAGTCAAACTCACGTCCCCAACTGGCAAAGGCTTATTATGTCTTGGGACTTATTCATAATAAGCTTAATAACCTGGACCAGTCGCTGGATTACCTGATCGAATCCCTCAAGATACAGGAAGAACTTCCCCCTTCCATTTCACAAGCACATGGTTATAATGCCCTTGGTGGTGTATATGATTTGCTGGAAAGAAATGAAAAAGCCTACGAATATTACCAGAAGGCATTAAGTGGGTTCAAGCAGCACAAAGACCTTCATTCAGAAGGGTTGGTCTACAATAACCTTGGCCTACTGATGCAAAGGCAAAATGAGCATGAACAGGCTTTAAAGTTTATGCTTCAGGCTCAGGAGATCCTTGACAAGGAAGGCGTTATAAGGGTTCAGACCAGTGTAGCTTCCAATATAGCCAGCACCTACATTGACCTTGGGCAATACAAGAAAGCTGAAAAAGTGTATCTGGCAGCCAAAGAAAAGCTCATTCAACATAAGGATCAGAACACTTTGGCAATTGTCAATTCGGGTTTGGGCAGCCTTTATACCAAGACTGGAAAACTGGATAAAGCCGAAGCCTTATTAAGGGAGTCTATTCCACTATTGCAACCTGTCAATGCCATGCGTGTGTACAGTAACCTGGCAAGTATTGATACACTCCAAAAAGACTATGTTGCCTTTGCAAAAGACTATACCCAATATGTTGCCCTTAAAGACAGTATCTACAATGAGGAAAAGATGCTGAAAATCTCCGAACTGGAAAAGAAATACGAAACCCGACTGAAAGACAAGGAAATCGAGTTGCTACAAAAGGATAACGCCCTGAAGGAAAAGCAGCTTTATTTTATGGTTATTGCAGTCATTGCAGTTGTACTACTGTTGCTAGTGCTCTTTTTCAGGTTTAGGGTACTGATGCAGCAGAAAAAACTCAACCTGCTGAAGATAGAAAAGCATGAGATTGAGAAGTTAAGGCTGGAAGAAAGCTACTATGCCGAACAAAAAATACGGGAGCTTCAAAAAGCTAAATACAGAAATGATCTGGATGAGAAAAACAGGGAGTTAGCATCTGCTTCGCTATACCTCTTGAATAAGAATCAGGTTTTACAACAGGTGAAGGAAACCATTCAGGATGTAATCAGAGAAGAAAGACCCAGCTATGAGCTTAAGCCAGTCATAAAGCAAATCAGTGGTAACCTGACAATGGATGAAGATTGGGAACAGTTCAAGATTCAATTTGAGCAAGTTAACCCTGACTTCTTTACCAAACTAAATGAGCACTACGACCAACTTACAGACAACGATATCCGATTCCTGGCCTATATGCGTATTAACCTCTCTACCAAGGAAATTGCCCAAATGCTGAATATCAGTACCAAGTCAGCTAATATGACACGTTACCGAATACGCAAAAAAGTTGGACTAAATAAGGAAGAAGACCTAATGGACTTTGTCAGAAAAATTTAGTTCCTTTTTTCATCAAATTGGTCCCCTACCAAAATATCTAATTACCTACTTCTTGAATAAAGAGGTAGGTTTCTTTTTACAAAAAAATGAAAGGACACCGTCATAAAAACAATCCTTTCATCAAGCCACCTACTAAAAACACAAACCATACATTATTTCAAATAATGACACAAATCAAAACATTCAAACATATCAAAACCACAAAGTCAATCTTTCATTTTAGATATGCATCATAAAACCAACTTTTGCACCTTTATTAATCGCTGATTTTTTCCATGAAAAACATTTGTAGGGGTAATCAAAAACATAGGCATATCACTACATAATTATAACACCTTAAATATCAGCCAATTACAAACCACCTACTACTCCTGCTGTATATACCCTGTAGATATATAATAGGTATGGAAAAATGGCTACTGAAGTAGTTAAACCCCACATTTGTAATATACCAATAACCAAAACATGTGTGACTTCAGGAGATATGTTACTAGAGGAAAAAAAGGGTTGGAAAGTGGTCTTAAGAGGATCACTTCATAAGACAGGGTTCCTATTCTTATGCATGAAAGAAGCAGAAAAATTAGGAATCACTGGACAAGCAAAATTCTTATCTGATACAGTGGTACAACTAAAGCTTTATGGTACAAAAGACAAGATCGAAGCTTTTTTGAAATGGAGTGAAACCTGTCTGGTAACACTCAAGGTAAGTATTAGCTATATAGAACAAATTACTTATAAAGAATATCACTTTTTTGAGATACTCTGATTTTTAGATTTAATCAAACCAATTCAATGAAAAACAAACTTTACACATTAAACAGGAGTTTGTGGTTACTACTTCTCATTGCGATAGGGTTAGTAGCACAAGCACAGACCCCACCGGGTGCACAAACCGTTCCCGGTGTCATCCGGATCAAGCTGAAGGAAAACAGTAATGTCCTTCAGAGAATAGGAAGCGCTAAGATGACCGCATCCGGAACACAACCTTTAAGTATTGGTGTGGAAACTTTTGACGCACTCAACACTAAATACAGTGCTCAAAGTATGAAGAGGGTATTCCCTCATGGCGGTAAATTTGAAGACAAGCAACGTAAACACGGTCTGCACCTTTGGTATGAGGTTACTATTGACAAAAACTCGTCAGTAACTGCTGCTGCCCGTGAATATGGACAGGTAGCAGAGGTATCACTTTCAAAGCCTGTTTACAAAAAGGTATTTGAAGAAGGTGAGCCGAAAAGCATAACGCTTCCTCCAGATGTAGAAGGAATGCCATTCAATGATCCATTCCTGAAGATCCAGTGGCACTACAACAACAGAGGCCAGTCAAACGGTACATTGGGAGCAGATATGAAAGCTTTTGAGGCTTGGGAAATCACAGCTGGTACTCCAAATGTTATCGTAGCGGTAGTGGATGGTGGTATCGACACCGACCACGAAGACCTTGTTGACAACCTTTGGACAAACACAGCTGAGTTGATGGGAGAAGAAGGTGTCGATGATGACGGCAATGGCTTCGTGGATGATATCCACGGTTACAACTTTGTGAATGACCAAGGACGCATTGTGCCTCACTACCATGGTACACACGTGGCAGGTACAGTAGCTGCTACAAACAACAACGGCAGAGGTGTTGCTGGTGTTGCTGGTGGTACAGGTAACGGTGATGGTGCCCGCCTGATGTCTACACAGGTTTTCACAGACTATGACGGAGGTAACTTCGCAGCTGCAATTGCTTATGGTGCTAACAACGGTGCGGTTATCTCGCAAAACTCATGGGGATATACAGTTCCAGACCTATATGAGCCAGAAGTATTGGCTGCCATTAACTACTTTATCGAGGAAGCTGGTCAATATCCTGGTAGCCCGATGAAGGGTGGTGTTGTAATCTTTGCTGCTGGTAATGATGACTCTCCGGCCAACTACTATCCGGGTGCTTACCCAAGTGTGATTACAGTTGCTTCAACACAGCACGACAACGACAAAGCCTACTATTCAAACTACGGTCAGCATATTGATATCAGTGCACCGGGTGGAGACTATGCCAACGACTACTTCGGTGGTATCCTGAGTACTTTCCCTGGACACGGTTATGGTATGTTGCAAGGTACGTCAATGGCTTGTCCGCACGTGTCAGGTGTTGCAGCTCTGATTGTATCAAAATTCGGAGGCGAAGATTTCACCAATGAAATGCTGGAATACAGACTGCTTGGTTCAGCTATTCCTCATACTAATGCACTTCATCCGTACTATCAGGGACAGATGGGATTTGGTACACTGAATGCCATCAATGCACTGAAAGAAGATAAAGGCATTTTGCCTGCTAAAGCAGAAAACCTTACTGTAAAAGAGTTTGACTACCACAACCGTCAGGCTTATGCACTGGTAGAATGGAATGCTTCAGAAGACTTGGGCAACGGCAAACCTTTTGCCTATGAGGTTTACAGAAGCGGTACACCTTTTACAGCTGAGGATTATTTTGATTTGGCTCCTGATTATACATTCCCTAGCAGTGATACTGCAAGTACTGTCAATTATAAGTTGTTCGGTGCATTGGGTTACACAAGGTATATTGCTGTAGTTGCAATAGATATGTTTGGTAAGAAGAGTGAACTCTCTGAAGTTCTGGAAGTCACTTTCCCATCCAAGCCAGCTGCTAACATCCCAACTACTCCTATTACCATGAGCGTTGATGTAACAGCCAATACAACTGGCTCAACTTCATTTGAAATTGGCAATACAGTTGACAGTACTACACTAGTTTGGGATACATTCCTCACGCACCTTTCTGTTAGCAATGCAGCAGCAACAGCACTGAGTTACCCTCAAGCTGCTGATCCGGCAATTCACGGAGAAGGAACATTGGAATACCTGCCTAAAGAGGAATACGGTTTCAGTGAAAGCGAGATCGCTCCAATGGTCGCTTCCCAAAGTGATTTCATTGACGATATCGGTTATGACCTGAAAGGTGCATCCCCTGATGCCATTATGGGTATCAACAATCCTTTTTACTCTTTGGCTACTTCTGTAAGGTATGTGGTTCCTGAGGGTACTCCTTACTTTACTTTCTCTCACCTTGAATTCTACTTCTCAGATAATGGTTACGATGAACCTATTATTCTTGAAGTCAGAAAAGGGGGAAAAACACCTGAAGAAAGTACACTGCTGTTTGCTCAGGAAATCCATGACAACAGAGAGACAGGTACTATCAGAATGGTCTCACTGGAAGAGCACCTTACATTCCAGACAGGTGAAGTATTCTGGGCTACATTGATTTTCCCTAAAGGATTTGATGCGCCTATTGTAATCAACGAAACTTACGAGAACCAGTCAGGTCGTTTCTTCCTGAGCTTTGATGCAGGTCAGTCATTCTCTCCAATGGAAAACGTGATGGGTGTTAGCTACCTGGCACTGAAAACAAGAGCTTACAGTGCAGGTAAAGGTTGGGACATGCCATTTATGACTTTGGATCCTGATCACGGTGAAATTGATAATGCTAATACGCAACTGGTCAATATAGCGCTGGAAGCAAGCAAGCTTCGCAATGGTCTGCATACATCACAGATCAAAATCAAGACAAACGACAATGGCAGAACTTTCACAGTTCCTGTAGAGTTTACAGTAACTGGTCAGGAAGCTAGAGTGGAAGCCAACAAAACGGCACTTGAGTTTGGTAACTGCTTTATTGGAGAAACACCTAAGAAAAGATTCTCTGTACTGAACAGCGGACTGGCAGATGCAACAATTGACAGCATCAGCTTCAGTTCTGAAAAATTCACTACAAAAGAATACGCTGGAACAGTCATTCAGCCGGGTCACTTTACAACGATCAATGTACAGTATACACCTGACTCAGCAGGATTGGATACAGAGCATATGATCGTCTACACAAGTGCTGGAGAACTGGAATTCCCTCTGGCTGGTAGTGCGACTGAAGCACCTGCTTTGAATGTCACTTACGGTCCTGGTGATATTACACTTAACTACGGCGATACAGCCCATGTTGAGCTGACATTCCAGAATGACGGTAACTACCCACTTTCTTTCTCACTTCCACAAACTATCAAGGATGTAAAGGTTGGTATTGAAGGACAGAAAGACCTTGGTTTTGGCTACCACTTCCTGACGGCTAATGACGAGAGAGGACCAATTTCGGGTACTTGGGAAGAGATCGAAGCAACTGGTACTGATATTACAAGTTTGCTTATTTATAACAAGTCAACACCTATTACGCTTGGACATGAGTTTGCTTATTATGGCAATACATTCAGCCAATTGTATATCAATGAGAATGGTGTTGTAGCATTCAACAACCCTGGCTCAGCTGTAAGTGTAACCAGATTTGTTTCCAACTATTCTCCTGTAAATGGTATTGGTGCTTTCTGGCACAACTTAGATGTCAACAAGGGAGGTAAAATCTACTGGCAAACATTTGAGGATAGAACTATCATCGAATGGAAAGACGTACAATCAGGCTACTATGGACAAAACGGTACAGTTACATTCCAGATCGCACTGTTCAAGGATGGTGCTATCCAATTACGTTACAATGACGTATCAGGCGCTTCATTTATAGACTGGGTTTCATCTGTAGGTTTCAACAACGAAGCAAAAGACGACGGTATCCAAATTGCTTATCTGGATGGCACTCTGCTGAAAGATGATATGGTTATCGAGATCATCCCTCCTGTTTCTGAGATTGTAAAAGAAGCAAGTCTACAGGAAGGCGCACTGATGCCAGGTGAATCTCAAACAGTTTCGTTTGTAATTGATCCTACGATCAAGCCTTATTATGGTGGTTCGTATCAGGTAGGTCTGACAATTAACTCTAATGACCCGCTTCTAAATAAATACACACATACCTTCAACATGACGGTATTGGGTGAAGCGATGCCTAAAATCTTACAGGATAGCCTGAACTTCACAACCATGATGGCAGGTGACAACGCTTCAAAATCTATAGAGCTGGTAAATGAAGGTACACAAGCGATGGTACTGGAAGGTATTTCAACATCTAATTCGGTGTTCTCTTCTATCTTCCGTACAGCAATTACGATTGAGCCAAACGAAAGCCATACAGTCGATGTCACTTTCAGACCGACTGTAATGGGTGACTATAGCGACTCCCTGACCTTAACAGTAGATGGTGCAGATATGTCTGTTCCTATGACAGCTCATGTACTGGCATCACCAGCAGCAGCATTCTCTGAAACATTCACCACAATCAACCTCAACCACGGTGATAGTACTGAATGGAATTTCACTGTCAATAATGCCGCAACTGAAGGAGATACTGAACTTCGTTATTCTTTATCTGCTCCTTCTGTGGATGGTTTCTTACGCAACAAAGCACTCCCTGAGTATGCAGGTGAAGACACCAAATTCGGATATATCTATAGGGACAGCCGTACTTCTGCTGACAGTGCTGATGCTTACAACTGGATTGAAATCAAGGAGACTGGTAAACAGATCTACATTGAAGGTCAGTTTGCGTGGAGCATGGTATTGCCATTTGACTTCCCATTCTATGGAGAGAGTTTCAATAAGCTGTATATCGCTGCTGACGGTTTCTTGGGCGTAAAATTCCCTACAGGATACTACCCTACTTATGTAAATTCTCTTCCTAGAGCCAATGATGAAGTAGCAGGTATTATCGCACCATTCTGGGCTGACTTCGATCCAATGTACTCAGAGAATGGTGGTGTTTACTACAAGATGGAAGATGACAGGTTCATTGTTCAGTGGGAGAATGTACTTCAGTACTACAGGTTTGATGGATTGAAGCATTCAACTTTCCAGGTGATCATCCACAAGGACGGACGCATCAAGTTCCAGTACAAAGACATCGATGAGCATAAAGATGTGGCGGCTATTGGTCTTGAAAGCCCGAACGAAAAGATCGGTCTTTCCATCAAGGAAAGCTATTCGCCTGACTATGTAAAAGAGGATGAAACAGCTTATACGATTTATCCGCCATCATATTTTGCACTGCAAAATGGTGAGTCACAGACATCCAACTTTATCGTTGATGCTACTAACCTGAATGAAGGCATTTATACACAAAGAGTCTATGTGCAGAGTAACGATCCAAGACAAAATGAGAAAGTAATCACAGTCAACCTGAATGTTACAGGTACACATGCTGCTGATATCACAGACAGTCTGGCTTATGGCCATACTTTTATCGAAGAGGGTGTTGCCGTTAAGGAATATGTTCAGGACGTTTGGGTACACAATACTGGTACAAGACAGATTCAGGTAAAAGGCTTCCACTTTGTGGACGGTACTTACAAGAACTCTACAAACGGATTGGAAGTATTGAGAAACTCAGGAGCTTCTTTCTTTTACACACTGAATGCTAACAAGGAATTCCCTTATTCATACAAGTGGGTGAAGATCCAACCGGGCGACAGCTATAACTTCCAAGTTCGTTTTGTTCCGACAGAATTGGGAACCATCAGTGATACACTGTATCTGCGTATGGAAGGAACTGAAACCATCGTAAAGGCAATTCCAGTTTCGGCAACAGTTTCAGGACCTTCAACGATTTCAGCCAATATCGAAGGTGTTGAATTGAATGTATTGCCAACTGATACAAATGATGGTTCATTTGGATTCAGCAATACAGGCTCAGGTATGTTAGAATATATGCTGACTCCAGTATGGAGAAGACCAGTAGATGTAACAGCTATGACAGCTTCATCAATGGGTGCTGTTGACCAGACAGAATTTACAGCCGATGCAGCAGCATTTATCAAGGCAGCTCCTATTGCTCCTGCAAATGTGGCTTCATCTATGATGGCTACAACTATGGAAGCTGAGATGATCAACTTCACGGACTCTATCCATTATGATGACGACAGAGGTCCAAATGAAATCGAGTATCGTTCAGGCTTACATGGTACACAGGTATTTGATGCCAACCGATTCAAAGCTGGTGAAGGTGGCTTTGCCCTGACACACTTCAGAAACTTTGTTTACAATGAGAACATGCCTGAAGCAAGTGTCAAAGTAGAAATCCGAGTAGGTGGCTCAACTCCTAGTGAAGCGACACCAGTTTATACTCAGGAATTTGAAATTGGCGGTCAACCTTGGGGGGCATGGCAACAGTATGAATTTGACCAGACAACGTTCATCAATCCAGGTGAGTACTTCTTTATCCTACTGGAATTTGATGAGCAACTGGATTATCCGCAAGGTATTTACAGTTTAGGATACTATGCTCATAACGGTGAGTTCTTCTACTCTGACAATGGCGGTAGATCATACAAAGTAACTGGTTTCGGTATTGAAAGAAGAATCAGAGCTCTTTCTGATGCAACATTCGACTGGCTGACACTTACACCTTCAGAAGGTGAAGTAAGTACAGACAACGAAACCAACATCAGCTGGGCTACTGACGCTAGCAAGGCAAAGCCAGGGCAAAACTCGGCTAGGGTAATGGTTCTAAACAATGACCCAAATGCTGAAGCTGTATACTTTGATATCGATATGTATGTCAACAGAATGCCTTACTTCATGATGCCTGTTGCTGTAGACACTGTGTATGAAAACACGCCTGCGACAATCGAACTGACAGTTGGCGACTATGAAGGCGAAACACTTCAAGTCTCATTGGCAGAGGAAACAGGCTTCACTTCACTGAATTGGAATGCAGAGACTGGTTTGGCTACTGTAAACGTAACAGCAGGTTACGAAGCAGCAGGTGATTATACATTGACAGTAGAAGCTGAAGATGCTAACGGTCTGAAAAATTCACATGAAGTGATGCTTCACGTAGTGGATGTAAACAGATTGCCGGAAATCACGATGGAAAACATCAGCTTCCCATTCTGGAGTGAGTATGTGATCGACCAGTCGCTGTTTACAGATGCAGACGGTGATGCGCTAGACATTGATGCGACTATCAATACTGGTGATACTGTAGCACAGGTTGTCATGAGAGGAAATGAAATGGTGATCATGCCATTTGCACAAGGTACTACTACCCTGACACTGATGGCAACTGACAACCGTGGCGAAATGGTAAGCAAGACAGTAGAGGTAACTGTTTCAGGCAACAATGCTCCTGAAGTAGCAAACCTGATCGATGAGCAAAGCGTGTTCTTGGAAGACAAAACATTTGCTTTTGACTTCTCAGATGTATTCATGGATGCCGATGGTCATGCACTGGCTTACACTGTGAGCGTTTCTGACTCATCAGCGGTAGACTTTGTACAGACTGTGGACAACCGAATCATCTTTACACTGAATGAAGCTACTCAGGTAGAGGTTACAATCACTGCCAATGATGGTTATACTTCAACATCAACTCACTTTATGCTGACTGTCAATCTGCCACTGGCAATTGACGAAGAGCTGGCTGCCCAAATCGGACTGAGCAACTACCCTAACCCAGTAAGCACTTCAACTACCTTCAGCTATAGCCTTGTAAAAGGTGGCAATGTAGCAATTGAAGTAACGAACCTACAGGGAATGGTTGTAAAAACGATCGAAATTGGCGACCAAAGTGTTGGCGAATACAAATCAGAATTCCAAGCAGATGCATTGCCTGCAGGTATGTATATCTACAGCCTGAAACTGAATGGCAAAGTAGTAAGCACTGGAAAAATGATTAAAAGATAATTTTTAAGACTAACACGGACACTTACTTAATGCAAGAGGCTGCCCCGGAAACGGGTGCAGCCTCTTATTTTATAAGTACGGGCTTTACAAATCAATTGAAAATAGTGTCATAGAATAAAAAGTAATTTTCTTTTATTTCAGGGTCTACATTCGGGTCTTCCAACCATTGGCAACAAGCAAGACATAATATGATATCCGTCTGATAGGAGGATTAAACCCATACATATGGGCTCTGATAATATGATAAATTCGTTTTATATTTCATGGATTAACTGAAAGTAGCATTTGAAATAATAAACGGAATCACGCATTTTGGTTACACTTAATCTATTTCTTTATCCTCACGGGCATTCTCAGTATTTGTTTCCTAATGGATTTGTAATCAATTGACCTTATTTCCAAATCATATTTGAAGAGGTGACAATTGAACCATAGGTTTGCTTTTATAAGTATAAAAAAGGTTAATAATATTCAGCACAATACAATTGTTTAGACAATTCAACTATTTTGACTGCTATCAAAGCAATTTAAGTTGTTGATTTTTAAAAAGTTTCACACACTATTTTTTATTCAAATGAAAATTATTCTCCCAATCTTATTCATCCTAACTTTTACTTTTCAAGGCTTTTCCCAACAAGTCAGTAAAAATTTTATTGATGAAAATTACATTGAAGTTACAGGTAAAGCAGAAATGGAAATCACACCCAATCAAATTTATCTAAAGGTCATTATCAGTGAAAAAGATAACAAAGGAAAAGTATCAATTGACATACTTGAGAAGCAAATGATTGAAAAGCTAGAGGGCATCAATATTGATATAGATAAGCAATTAACTGTCAATGACATGGCTAGCAACTTCAAGTTTTATTGGACAGGTAAAACAGACATATTTACAGCCAAGGAATTTCAGGTTTTGGTTAGTGATGCTATGACTGCCGGAAAAGTATTTCAGGAGCTGGAAAGTATTGGAATTTCTAACATCTCTATATCCAAACTTGACCACACAGAGATTGAAAAGTACAGACAGCAAGTGAAGGTTGAAGCTATTAAAGCTGCAAAAGTTAAAGCACAAGCATTGGCTTCTGCCATCGATCAAGAAATTGGAAAAGCGCTTTATATCAAAGAAAGAGAAACTCCTAGCTATCCTAATACGACATCCAATATCATAATTAGGGGAAGCTCTTCGTTCAAAGCATCTGGAGTACAAATGCCTAAGGTAGAGTTTGGTAAAATTAACCTTAGCTATGAGGTATCAGCCTGTTTTAAGTTAAACTAACCTTACTTTATCCAATTCTTTTATAAAGGTCAACATAAACGTCCCATTAAGTATTTTGCTTATGTTTTGCTCCTGTACTATGGATTATTTCTTGTATTGGGGGAGAAAAAATTATACAGACAAATAATAAAAGATTCCAACTCTACTTATCATCAGTATCAGTGGACAAAAAATATAAATGTAATTGGGAATATAGATCTGGACTTGGTGAGTGAATTATTTAACCAGACTGGGGTCAGTATAAACAAGATTGAGACGGAATCTCCTAGTAAAGTGTTTTTAGGTAATCCAGACTACAATTATATTCTAATTATAGCGTCGAAAAAAACACCCTTTACTACTGTAATGGAAGCAGAAAAGATAGAAGAATATGTAGCATTCTAGCAAAAGCAATACGTTTGGTGCTTTTTCTTTTGGATAAAAGTTCAAGATGAAATGATAGGCATTTCTTAGTAATCCTATCAAAAATGTTAAGACAAAAAAAGGGACAAAATGATTACTCATAATGTCCCTCCAAAAGTTTAGATAGGAAAGTTATTCTTATTAGTTAGCAGCATCTACAGCTACAGCAGTAAATGTTCCTACGTTTGCTACTGCTCCCAACTCAACTGTTACAGCTTGTGCTTCAGTAGTCATTTCAAATCCTTCAGCTACCTCAACGCTTACAGTATACTCACCTGGAGCGATACCTTTCAGCAAGAACTGACCATTTTCGTCAGTAAAGGCACTAGCCACTTCTACTGGCATACCATCCTCACCTTCTTCGTAAATGTATGCTACCGCACCTGCGCCAACTGGCTCAACTGTACCCATTACAGCACCCGATGTAGCCTCAGCTACTGCACGGATAACTGGTTTCAGAGAGTATTTTTCGTTACCGCTTGCTACAATTGACTTTGCTACATCAAAGTCAAGCAATACATTGTAAGTAACACCTGCCAGCAGTTCAGTATGCAGGTTCAGTTTAAGACCTGATTGCTGAGCACTTGGAGTTGACAGCGCTACTTCTTCTTCACCCATTACCAAAGTGTTTTTCTCACCAAGGTGAAGTCTGATTTGAGAGATATAACCCGGAGCCAATTCCTGATCTGCAAGCAGTGTATCGATACCGCCAGTAAGTTCTAGCATGTCTACTACACCAATTGCCGAATTATTCATCAACGCCCAGCCATTCTCTCCTTCTGTATCATTTGAAACATTGTAACTAACCCCTTGTACATCGATCATCACTTTGTCATAATCTGCAGGAGCATCTGTAAGTCTTACTACCAGTCTAGCATTTCCTTCAGCATTGTCACCATCACAAGAAGCCAAACCAATAATCGCCATCACTGCGATGCCCAATTGTAAAAGAGTCTTTTTCATAATGTGTGTATTTAAATTTTGTTTAATGCGTATAGTCTTAAGTGTTGATTATTTACAACCTTTATACTGCTTAATTTTGCTCAGCAGCTCTTCCTGCTGCGTCACTTCCAGTATATTTCCATCTGCATCAATCAAGTTGAATGGGTAAACAAAGCTGACAATCCTTTCTTTACTTAAGGCAACAACTGTTTCATAAAGGTCTTGATCATTGCTAATAACGGTTACTGATGAACGTTGAGTCTCAATGTTATACTCCGAAACTTTGATAGGGTACTGGAAGTCGAGGCATGAAATGAAACGACCGCCGTTCTTACAATAGTTTTGGTGCGCAAACAGCTCCTGCTCAACTTTCACGGTATACCGATGAAAGTTTACCTTCCAAATATCCACAGGATATTGGATTTCAACTGATGCAGATGGATGCTCTTCCAGCAGTTTCTCCACTTCCTGATAATCTGCTTCATCTGTAAGCTCGAGATATGTATTCCCAACTTTGACAGTAGCAGGCAGGATAATCAAAGTACAACTGGATTGATCCACAATATCGTCTGCTGAGCCATCCATTGACGCAATACCAAGCAGTAGTTCAGTAAGCTCAGAGCCCGCCTGAACTGACTCATTTTCTGAAGGCTCTTCGATTACCTCGAACTCCTGCTGGCACGCTGTCATTGTGAATAACAGTAATACGATTAATGAAAGTTGTTTAACTAAACTTATCAAAACTCTACTCTTAAAAGATTTGTAAACATTAAACAGGTGAGTCAAAAAAACTCCTACCCCCAAAGCTCAATTTTTTTTATAAATAATGAAAAAATATACTAGCAGGCTCGACTTTTGAGTTAGCTTACTACACTATACTTATACTCGCTAGTGGATAAATATGCTAAAAAGTTCACCTTTGTATTAGCTTTATTGACACATAAATCAAAATCACATATTCAATGAATGATAATGAACATGTATGTGAGGAAAAGGTCTTCAACGAACTCTTTCGAAAATATGCGAAAGAGATTCATGATTTTCTTTATTACAAATACGGGGAATCCAATAACCCTTCTGACCTTGTACAAGAAGCATTTATCAAACTGTGGGACAATTGTCAGAAAGTGATTCCTTCAAAGGCTAGGGCTTTTCTCTATACAGTAGCAAACAATCAGATGCTCAATGAACTTTCTAAAAAAAAGACAGTACTCAAGTATCAGCAGCAAGACCAGAAGCAATACTCCAATGAATCTCCTGAATTCGTTATGCAGGAAAAAGAGTATACCGAAAGACTAAAAGCTGCCATTGAGGATCTAACAGAAGAACAACGAATTGTCTTTATGCTCAACCGCATTGACGGAAAAAAGCATCAAGAAATAGCGGACATGCTCAATATCTCCCGAAAAGCTGTTGAGAAACGCCTTTATAAGGCTATCGATTCTCTGAAAAAGAAAATGGAGATAGCAGAAAAAAACAGTCCTTTTTAGGTAGGAATTACTTTAGCTCAACTGTTATTTATACAACAGAAACAATTTAGCTAAAAGAAGACCAAATATTTACTGACTGACATGGAAGAAATGGATCAGGAAATTTTACATAAATGGCTTGAGGGCACGCTTTCTGAAGAAGAGCGTCAAGCTTTTGAACAGACTGATACTTTCGCTGAACTTACAAAACTTTCAGAGGCTGCGAAGGTGCTTAAAGCACCAGCCTTTGATACAGAAGCGGAATTACAACGTATTAATGCAAGGATCAGAGAAAGAAGGGCTACTTCCAAGACTGTTCCATTCAGAGGCTGGAAAAATATTGTAACAGGTGTAGCTGCTGCCATTGCAATACTGCTGTTAGGCTATGCTTTTATCTTTAACAATGCCTCTAGCACTTTTGAAACTGTTGCCCAACAGAAGCAGGAAATCCAGTTACCTGACAATTCAATAGTTACACTGAATACCCAAAGTAAACTGGCGTTCAACAAGGATACTTGGAATGAACACCGAACTGTTGAACTGGAAGGGGAAGCATTTTTCAAGGTAGAAAAAGGAGCTACTTTTGATGTGGTGACCCCACTAGGAAATGTAACAGTTGTTGGAACACAATTCAATGTAAACCAACGTGAAGGCTACTTCGAAGTCATCTGCTACGAAGGGAAAGTACAGGTAAAATCAGGACAAGAAACGATACTGCTGACTCCTTCACAAAGCTTCAGGTTATTGAATGGCAAAGTAATTTTATCCCAAAATACCACAGACAAATCGCCTGCATGGTTGGAAAATCAAAGTAATTTTCAGAGTATGCCTTTACGTTATGTGCTATCTGAATTAGAAAGGCAATATGACATAGAGGTGCAAGCCAAATCGTTGGATCCTGAGCTGCTATTTACGGGAGCTTTTACACACGATGATTTGAAACTGGCTGTAGCCTCCATAGCAACACCGTTGGGGTTGGATTATAAAGTGACGGACAATCAAGTGGTAATTTTTGCGGATGTATCTCAATAGGTTATTATTAATAACTATTTTTATTCTTATTTCATTTTCTAGAGGGACTTCTCAAACGACGAAAACAGAACAACCTCTTAAACAATATCTCAAGACTATTTCAGATAAATATGAAGTAGTCTTTACCTATTTAGACCAATATGTAAAAGATGTAAAAGTAGCACCAGTCAGTGTAGCGCTTCCATTGTCTGCCATTATCGATTCGCTTGAAAACCAGACAAATCTTGATTTTGAGCAATTGAGTCCACAGTATATCGCCATCAAGCAAAAAGCTGCTTTGACACACAAGGTATGTGGTTATATCAAAGATGCAGAAAACAAGCAATTTCTGGAGAATGCCCTGATTACACTCAACCACCAAAAAGTTTTGAGTGATGATAAGGGCTTTTTTCATTTTGATAAAGCGACATCAGGTGACACGCTACATATCTCATTTCTAGGTTATGCCGATGCATCCATCATTCTGAACCATTTTGACAAGGATTCATGTCATACCTTTACCTTACATCCTCAACCATTGATATTGAGTGAGGTGATGTTTTCCGAATACATAACAGAAGGTATTCAGAAGAAAAAGGATGGTTCACTGACGCTGAATATTGCTCAAACAGGACTGCTACCCGGCATGACCCAAACAGATGTTTTACACTCAATTCAAGCACTTCCAGGCATTCAAAGTATCAATGAATCTGTTTCCAATATCAATGTCAGAGGCGGTACCAACGATCAAAACCTTATTTTGTGGGATGGCGTTCGCATGTTTCAATCAGGACATTTTTTCGGACTGATTTCCGCATTCAATCCAAATGCAACCAAAGAGGTTACACTTATTAAAAACGGTACATCAACGGCATTTGGCGAAGCCGTTTCCAGTACGATTCAGATTACTTCCCACGATGAAAAAGTAGATCAGCCTACTTTGGGAGCAGGTATCAATATGCTTAGCGGAGATATTTATGTCCGTTTTCCCGTGACACCTAAAGCGAGCATTTCATTTGCTGCAAGAAAGTCATTTACGGATTTGTTTCATTCCCCTACCTATCAGCAATACTACAACAGGGCATTCAGAAATACTGACCTTCTGGAGCAGAATGAGGCAAACACGATTACAACCAATGACAGTTTTACCTTCCACGATATCAGTTTAGGAGCCGTATTCACCCCCTCCCAAAGGGATAAAATCAAATTCAGTTTTCTGAAAATCGGCAACAAACTGTCCTATGCTGAAAAGTGGAGCAATACCACCAATGCTGAAGAAAAAGCCAGTGGACTTTCTCAAAGGAGCTTGGCTGGTACCATTAACTTTCAAAGGCTATGGAATAAGAAATGGTCTACAGAAGTATTAGCCAGTTGGTCAACTTACCAGATGGATGCCATCAATCAGGACTTACAAAACAGCCGTTTCCTTAAGCAAGTCAATGAGGTCAACGAAAAGAGCCTTAAGATGCAGGGACGTTACCTTTTCAATAACCAACTAGACTTCCTGATTGGTTATCAAATTACAGAAACAGGTATTAGAAGCTTGGATGAACTGGATAAACCTCCTTACAGCCGAGAACTTAAGAAAGTAAATTATACGCATGCCTTATTTGCGGAAGGTGTTTATACTTCCCAAAATGAGCAGACACAAATACGTGCAGGATTGAGGGGAAATTACTACCCGTTTCTAAATCAGTTAAAACCTGAACCTAGGTTGGTGTTCACGCATCAGCTTCCCTCCCACCTCAGCATTGAGTTAATGGCTGAAACAAAAAGCCAATCTGTCTTACAGGTTATTGATTTCCAAAGTGACTTTTTGGGTATAGAACAAAGGAGGTGGCTACTTGCGGATGGTGAGGACATTCCATTGCTACAAAGCAAGCAGCTATCCGGAGGGGTGAATTACGAACACAATAATTGGCTTATTTCCATAGAAGGATACACCAAGCGGGTACAAGGTATTCTTACCAAAAGTCAGGGGTTCCGCAACCAATTTGAATTCATCAATGAGAAAGGAAATTACCAAGTAAGGGGTATTGATTTCCTATTAAGAAAGTCGATCGATGCTATTCACTTATGGTCAAGTTATTCCTTAAGTAAAAATGAGTATACTTTTGAAAACCTGTCCCCTTCCTCGTTTTCAAGTAACCTGGATATCAGACATGCTATTTCATTAGGAGGCAACTACAAACTGAAGCAACTAGAACTTTCTTCTGGTATCCATTGGCGTACAGGCAAACCTTACACGAAAGCAACTGGCGTTTCAGGTGATGAAATCACTTATATGGAACCAAATGGCAATACGCTAAAAAACTATTTACGTATTGACATCTCTGCTCGATACAGCTTTAAAATCGGTCAAAAACTGAATGCCCAAGCAGGAGCATCAATATGGAATATCTTGAACCGCAACAATACATTTGACCAATACTACCTTCTAACGACCGATCAGAATCTCCATGAGATATCACAGTCGGCTCTTGGGTTTACACCAAACCTTTCTTTCCGAATTAACTTTTGATCGTACTACTTCATCAAAACCTTGTAACACATGATGGAAATTATGTAAGGGAAAAAGGCAATTCCTGATTCAATTTGCGAACTTGAAACAAATTTGACTGGCTTGTACTTTTATAAGAATGATGAATACCGATAACGTAATACATATCAAGAACATGGTTTGTCCACGCTGTATCATGGCTGTGGAGCAGGTGCTTAACCAATTGAAAATTCCTTTCACCCATATCGAACTGGGCGCCATAACCCTTGCACATGCCCCAACGGATACAGACCGGAAACGATTGGGAGAAGCGTTGGAGCCTTTGGGATTTGCCTTGCTGGAATCCACCAAATCGGTTTTGATTTCCCGTATCAAGACACTGATCATTGACTATGTGCACCATGATGATACTGACCCAATGAAGGTTAACCTGTCCACCTATCTGGCGGATAACCTCCATCACGATTACAGTTACCTGAGCCGTCTTTTTTCATCTGTGGAAGGGATTACGATTGAGAAGTACATTACCTCCCAAAAGATTGAAAGGGTAAAGGAACTGCTTTTTTATGATGAGTTGACCCTTTCCGAAATTGCCTTCAAACTGCATTACAGCAGTGTGGCTCACCTTTCATCCCAATTCAAAAAGGAAACGGGTATGACGCCAACCGCTTTCAGGCAAATGAAAAAACCTGACCACAAGCCACTGGACAAGCTATAGTCAAAATGATGTAAACCTTGTCAAGGATTCTGTAACACGATTTTGAGGTGTATCAGCCAATTTTGTCATGTTGAAAGTGATCAAGACTTTAAAAACATGACATATATGGAAACACTGGAAATCAAAAAAACAGCTAGCCAAGACCATCAATTGGTCAAAGGCAACTTTCCTGTAACAGGCATGAGCTGCGCTTCCTGTGCTGGCAGTGTGGAAACCATTCTCCGCAGCACAGAGGGCGTACAACAGGCAGACGTGAATTTTGCCAATGCCACAGTTCAGGTAACTTACTCGTCTGCATTACAGCCAACTGACCTTCAGCAGGTCGTGCACGAAGCGGGTTATGACTTGATTATTGAACAGGAAAACCCTTCCGAAAAGCAGGAGGAACTGGCAGAGATACAGTACAAGGAACTGAAGCGTCGAACACTTTGGTCAGTAATCCTGACCCTACCCGTTTTTATCATTGGCATGTTCCTGATGCATTGGGAAGCTGGTAAATGGATTTCCCTGATCTTGGCAACTGCTGTATTGGGTTGGTTCGGTCGGTCTTTCTTTATCAATGCCTATAAGCAAGCAAGACATAGTGTCGCCAATATGGATACACTGGTGGCGCTCAGTACTGGTATAGCCTATCTCTACAGCCTTTTCAATACCCTTTATCCTGAATACTGGTTGAGCAAGGGCATCACGCCGCATGTCTATTACGAGGCTGCCACTGTGATTATCACTTTTATTACCATTGGCAAACTGATGGAAGAAAGGGCAAAAGCAGGTACTTCCACCGCTATCAAAAAGCTGATGGGGCTACAGCCTAAGACCGTTCTGGTTATTCAGGAAGGACAAGAAGTAAGCATTCCTATACAGGAGGTAGAAAAAGGGATGACCATCGTAGTACGCTCTGGTGAAAAGATACCTGTTGATGGAATCGTGCTTTCGGGTAACTCCTTTGTGGATGAAAGCATGATTACAGGCGAACCGATTCCAGTAGAGAAATCCAATGGAGAAAAAGTCTTTACTGGTACCATCAACCAGCATGGGAGTTTCCGGTTTAAAGCCGAAAAAGTGGGAAAAGCAACCTTGCTCTCACAGATTATCCAGACCGTTCAGCAGGCTCAAGGTAGCAAAGCTCCTGTCCAAAAGCTGGTGGACAAGGTGGCAGCAATTTTTGTTCCTACTGTAATTGGGATTGCCTTGCTGACATTTGCGATCTGGATGATAGCCGGTGGCGAGCATGCCTTTTCTCAGGCATTACTGGCAGCTGTAGCGGTACTGGTCATCGCCTGTCCGTGTGCCTTGGGACTGGCAACGCCTACAGCCCTGATGGTAGGTATCGGTAAAGGAGCCGAAAACCATCTGCTTATTCGGGATGCCATCAGCCTTGAAAAAGCACATCAGGTCAATGCGGTGGTATTGGACAAGACAGGTACAATTACAGAAGGAAAACCTGAAGTAACGGATATCTTTTGGCTTGATCATCCATCCAAACAATATGCAACAATCCTGTATGCCCTGGAAAGTCAGTCAGGTCATCCTTTGGCAGCAGCAGTTACCCATCACCTGAAAAATTCTGGTATGGTAACAGCTAAAATCAGAAATTTCAAGGAACTGGCTGGACAGGGTGTTTTAGCAGAAGCTGATAGCGGAAAACATTTCTATGCAGGAAATGAACAACTGATCAAGTCCCATTATATCGATATAAGTGCTCAATTGGCTGAAAAGGCAAGTCAGCTCAAGCAAAAGGCGCAAACCGTTGTCTTCTTTGCAGATGAACAGCAGGTACTAGCTGTCATCGCCATTGCAGACCAGATCAAGGAAACTTCCCGAGAAGCCATTACCACATTACAGCAGCAAGGCATTGAAGTCCATATGCTGACAGGTGACAATGCAGAAACTGCTGCTGCTGTCGCCAATGAAGTAGGTATCCGTCACTTCGAGGCTAACAGAATGCCTGCGGATAAGTCAACCTATATTCAGGCACTTCAGAAAGAAGGAAAAGTGGTGGCAATGGTTGGTGATGGCATCAATGATGCACAGGCGTTGGCTCAGGCAGATGTCAGTATTGCAATGGGCAAAGGTGCGGACATTGCCATGGATGTGGCAGCCATCACGCTGATTACTTCAGACCTGCAAGCAATTCCAAAAGCCCTGAAACTTTCCAGACAAACGGTCAATGGCATCAGGCAGAACCTGTTCTGGGCGTTCGCCTACAACGTGATCAGTATTCCAATAGCGGCTGGCATTCTATATCCTTTCACTGGATTTATGCTGGACCCGATGCTGGCGGGTGGCGCTATGGCGCTCAGCTCTGTATCTGTGGTAGCCAACAGTTTAAGATTGAAAAGCAGACAACTCTAAATAAATGATCAACCATCAACTTAAAATCAATATGAAATTCAAGACAAACATCAACTGCAACGGATGCCTTTCCAAGGTAACACCTCACCTTGACAAGAAAGTTGGAACAGGTAAATGGTCTGTTGATCTGGACAATTCCGACAAGATTCTGACCATTCAGCAAGCTGATATAAAAGCCGAAGAAATTACGGAAACCTTAAATGGAATTGGCTTTAAGGCAGCTTTGGCAGAGTAAAGTTATTCAGCCCTTATTTCAACTTGGATAAGGGCTGATTCAAAATCCTATAAGCTTTTCACAAAATTATATAAACCAAGCTCCAAGTTAATGACTACATTTGCTCCTGTATGAAACAACTGATTTCCATATTGCTTGTATTTACGGTGTTGCTAGGCAACATTGGCTTGACAATAGGCACTCACTATTGCGGTGGGCAAGCTGTTGAGCATGCCATAGCATTTGGAAATCATGAGCTGGGTTGTGGGATGCAGGACATTGATATCTGTGCTGAACCAACACCTGACGCTGATCATATTCAGGCAGCGGCTTGCTGTCAGGATGCTACCTTATTGGTACAGGCTGAAGATGGTTTTACACCTGCGTTTGCTGACTTTTCATTCCTGCCTGCTTTGGCAGCTGTTACCATACATTTCCTGTTTCAGTTATTCTTTTTCCCTGAAACAGATACACAATCACCTCAAACTTATTCCCCTCCTTTGCTGAAATGGGATATCCAATCCTTGTTTCAGACCTTCCTGTTATAGGTTGCTGATATAAATTGTTAGCTTAAGGTTGAAGACCTGAAGCGCTCTTTTTCATGTAAGTAAAGCGAATGTACCTATTGCTTGATGTTAAAATCTCAGGTCAGTAAGGCATATGCTTTCATCACATTTTTATATCAGCAATTGACATCATACTTCAAGTATTATGCTTAACAGAATTATA
The DNA here is from genome assembly GCF_036880985.1 of Limibacter armeniacum. Lineage (NCBI taxonomy): Bacteria > Pseudomonadati > Bacteroidota > Cytophagia > Cytophagales > Flammeovirgaceae > Limibacter > Limibacter armeniacum. The sequence continues at coordinate 137,224 of NZ_JBAJNO010000006.1, read as the reverse complement.
AGGTTCTTCCTTGAGAACAGGCTCGTGACGATCCTGTTGCTGATAGGAATGATCATGTGGGGGATTGTAACCGCTCCATTCGGCTGGAAAATGAACTTTCTGCCATCGGACCCAGTCCCAGTGGATGCCATACCGGATATCGGGGAAAACCAACAGATTGTTTTTACCCAATGGACTGGGCGTTCTCCTCAGGATATTGAGGACCAGATTTCCTATCCTTTGACTACTTACCTACTTGGGATACCGGGAGTGAAGTCAATCAGAAGTTCTTCCATCTTCGGGTTTTCCAGCATTTATATCATCTTCAATGAAGACGTAGAGTTTTATTGGTCACGCTCCAGAATCCTTGAGAAGCTGAATTCACTTCCTGCAGGACTGTTGCCTGACGGAGTACAACCTGCCTTGGGACCTGATGCAACAGCATTGGGACAGGTGTACTGGTACACGCTGGAAGGTCGTGACAAGAATGGCAATCCTACTGGTGGTTGGGATTTGCACGAAATCAGAACAGTACAGGATTTCTATGTCAAATACGCCCTGAATGCAGTAGAGGGTGTATCTGAAGTGGCCTCTATCGGTGGTTTTGTACAGGAATATCAGGTGGATGTCAACCCTGATGCCCTGAAGTCCTATAATATCCCGCTCACCAAGGTGATACAGGCTGTCAAGCAATCCAACAGGGATGTGGGAGCCAAGACCATTGAGATCAATCAAGCTGAATACCTTGTGCGTGGACTGGGCTATATCAAGAAGGTAGAGGATTTGGAAAGTGCTGTGGTAGCAGTCCAGAACAATGTCCCCATCAGAATCAAGGACATCGGGGTGGTAACTTTGGGGCCTGCTACACGCCGTGGACTGTTGGACAAGGATGGTGCTGAAGTAGTCGGAGGTGTAGCGGTAGCCCGTTATGGAGCCAATCCATTGCAGGTAATCAACAACTTGAAAGATAAAATCCATGAAATTGCGCCCGGACTTCCCAAGAAAACACTTTCGAATGGCGTGGAAAGCCAACTGACCATTGTTCCGTTCTATGACCGATCTACCCTGATTCATGAAACACTGGGGACACTGGAAGAGGCACTGTCTCTTGAAGTACTGATTTCTGTACTGGTAGTAATTGTGATGGTCTATAACCTGAGGGCATCCTTGCTGATTACCAGTTTGCTTCCGGTAGCGGTTCTGATGGTGTTTATAGCCATGCGTTATTTTGGGGTGGATGCCAATATCGTGGCGCTCTCCGGTATTGCCATTGCCATCGGTACCATGGTGGATTTGGGTATTGTCCTGTCAGAAAACATTATCAAGCACTTGGATGAAAAATCGGAACAGCCCTTACTGGAAACCATTTACAATGCTTCCGCAGAAGTCTCGTCCGCTATCCTGACGGCTGTATCCACCACCATTATCAGCTTTATTCCAGTCTTTACCATGCAGGCGGCTGAAGGCAAGCTTTTTGGTCCATTGGCATTTACCAAGTCTTTTGCCTTGGTGGCGGCACTAATTGTAGCCCTGCTCATCCTACCAACATTGGCATATTGGTTTTTTGGTATTCGATTCAAGAATCCGAAAAGAAGTAACCAAGCCAACCTGTTGCTGCTGATTGCAGGAGCTGTGCTGATGGTGCTCGGGCATATCTGGGCAGGCTGTATGCTACTGCTGTTTAGTGGAATAGCACTAATCAGATATAAGCTGAATACTTCTGAAATAACGCTACCAAAACCTGTTAACTGGCTTGTCCGACACGGAGAATTGATCGTAGCAGTTTTGGGCGTATTATGGTTATTGGCTGAGTATTGGATGCCGTTAGGTGCAGGAAGAAGCTTGATGGCCAATGGCATATTTGTATTGTTGACAGTTGGATCAATCTTATTGTTATTTACCATTCTGGAATATTATTACAAGCCTATTCTGAACTGGTGCCTGTCGCATAAGGTAGCATTCCTATCCATTCCTTTGTTTCTGATATTCTTTGGCGTAACAGGCTGGTTGGGATTCAATACCATGTTTGGTTTTGTTGCCAATGGGTTTGACCGTTTGGGTGTCAATATCAGGACGAATACTGTCTGGTCAGGACTATCCCATAATTTTCCGGGGATTGGAGAAGAATTTATGCCGTCGCTGGATGAAGGTAGTTTCCTATTGATGCCGACTTCCATGCCGCATTCAGGTGTTACCTATAACCGCAAAATAGTGGGACAGCTCGATATGTTGCTGACCAATATTCCGGAAGTGGAACTGACTGTCGGTAAAATGGGACGGGTAGAATCTGCATTGGACCCTGCTCCCATCTCCATGTACGAGAATGTGATCAATTATAAGTCTGAGTATGCGCTGAACAAGAAAGGACACAAGGCAAGATTTAAGGTGAATGAATCAGACCAGTTTATAACATTTAAGGGTGATACCCTTTCCAATGAAGAGGCATTGGCAAATGGAATCTCTTCTAACGACCTGGTTCCGGATGAAGATGGCTTGTACTTCCGTAACTGGCGACCTCAGATCAAATCTCCTGATGATATTTGGAATGAGATTGTCAAAGTCACCAAGCTGCCAGGTGTTACTTCTGCGCCAAAGTTGCAGCCAATCGAGACAAGGCTTGTAATGTTGCAAACGGGCATGCGGGCACCAATGGGTATCAAGGTGTATGGACCTGACCTAAACACCATTGAGGAGTTTGGCTTACAGTTGGAACAGATTCTCAAACAAGTGCCAAGCGTCAAGCAGGAAGCTGTATTCGCTGACCGTATAGTGGGCAAACCTTACCTCCAACTGGATATCAAGAGGGATGAGATTGCCCGATACGGCTTAAGCATCGAGGCAGTTCAGGAAGTGATCGAGACTGCAATTGGTGGAATGAAGATTACCTCAACAGTTGAGGGAAGAAAGCGCTTTCCTGTAAGGGTGCGTTACCCCCGTGAACTACGTGACGACCCTGAGACTTTGGGTAATATTTTGGTTCCAACTCCTACCGGAGCACAGATTCCATTGACGCAACTGGTGAATCTGGAATACGTGAGGGGACCTCAAGCCATCAAAAGTGAAGATACTTTTCTGGTGGGATATGTCCTTTTTGATAAACGTGAAGGGCATGCTGAAGTGGATGTGGTTCATGATGCGCAACAAGCCATACAAGCTCGTATTGCTGATGGAAGTATAAAAGTGCCTTCAGGGGTGAATTACAGGTTTTCGGGTAGCTATGAGAATCAGGTTCGGGCACAGAAAAGGCTTTCCATCATTGTACCGGTGGTGTTGCTGATTGTATTCCTGATCCTTTATTTTCAGTTCAAGTCCGTTACTACATCCCTGATGGTATTCACAGGTATTGCCATGGCTTTCAGTGGCGGATTTATTATGCTTTGGCTTTATGGTGAGCCTTGGTTTGCCAACTTTAGCTTCTTTGGTATCCATATGCGGGAGCTGTTTCAGATTCATACCGTCAACTTGAGTGTAGCAGTCTGGGTGGGCTTTATCGCATTGTTTGGTATTGCAACAGATGATGGTGTACTGATCGCTACTTATCTTGATCAGAGTTTTGCCAGAAACAAGACGGACAATGTTCAGGGAATCCGCCTTGCTGTGGTGGAAGCGGGGCAACGGAGAATCAAGCCAGCAGTAATGACCTCAGCCACAACTATCATTGCCTTGCTACCGATCCTGACTTCAACAGGACGGGGAGCTGACATTATGATTCCGATGGCGATCCCTTCATTTGGGGGAATGGTGGTGGCAGCCATCACCTACTTTATTGTGCCAACGCTTTACTGCTGGAGAGAAGAACTACGACTAAAAAGATCACAGCCATGAGAAGATTAACCATGCTGATAGGACTGCTGTTTCTGATTGGACAGCAGGTATATGCACAGACATTTGAGGATTATTTCAAAGAAGCTGCTGAACACAATCCGGGGCTTCAATCCAAATACAAGGAGTTTGAAGCAGCCATGCAACAGGTGACTCAAGCCAAGGCACTGCCTGATCCAACATTTTCATTCGGGTACTTTATTTCGCCAGTAGAAACAAGGGTAGGTCCACAGCAGGCAAAGTTTTCCCTCAGCCAGATGTTTCCTTGGTTCGGAACCTTGAAAGCAAAAGGAGAAGTAGCCACTGCTTTGGCTGAGTCAAAATATCAGGCTTTTCTCAACACCCGAAACCAGTTGTATGCCAAGGTGGCTACGGCTTATTATCCGCTATATGAACTCAATCAGTGGAGAAAGATTGAGCAGGAGAATATCGAGCTGCTGGAGTCTTTCAAGAATATAGCAACAGCCAAATTCCGAAATGGTAAAGGTGCTATGGTAGATGTGTTGCGGGTAGACCTGATGCTAAAGGAGGCAAACACCAATCTGGGTATTCTAGATAAGAAAGAAGGTTCACTGCAAAGTTGGATGAATAGTCTGTTGAACAGGTCTTATGATGCTCCTATCACAATTGCGGATACTTTGCAGGTCAAGCCATTGCCGATTGGTTATGGCCGTGACTCCTTGCTGACGGCCAATCCGGAAATAGGCATGGCGAACAGCAAGATTGAGGCAAGTACCAAAGCCATCACGCTGGCAGAAAAAGAAGGAATGCCTAAACTGGGAGTTGGGCTTGACTATGTGGCAGTCGGCACTCGGTCAGACATGGCAGTCAGTGACAACGGAAAAGACGTGCTGATGCCTATGGTTTCAGTCAGTATTCCACTTTTCAGGGGCAAGTACAAGGCAGCTGAGACACAGGCGCAATTGCAGCGGGAGCAATATATACTGGAGAAAGAGGAAACTGAAAACAGGCTGGTCGGAAGTTACTACAGAAATATTTTTGAGTTGGAACGTCAGGCTGATCTGATCACACTCTATGAGCAGCAGATCAGCGAGTCTAAACAGGCATTGAACTTACTTTTCACAGCCTATAGCAATTCGGGAGAAGCTTTTGAGGAAGTGCTACGGATGCAGCAGCAATTGTTGTTATATGAAAAAACAAAAGCAGCAGCTGTTGCCAGCTACCATACCTTACTTGCACAACTAGATGCACTGACCGGAAACCTGAACTAACCATTAAGCTTTGAAATTATGAGAACAGACATAAAAACTTCAATCACCATTGGTACCGTCACCTTGTTAATTGGGCTATTGCTTGGCTGGCTGATATTTGGAGGTTCCAATGAAACAAATCACGATCACAGTACGGCTAATAAAGAAAAAGGACAGGTATGGACTTGCTCCATGCATCCGCAGATCAGGCAATCAGAACCGGGCGACTGCCCCATCTGTGGCATGGAACTGATTCCGCTTTCAGAATCGGAAGGACATGAGGATCCGATGGCCATCAATATGTCTCCAACGGCGATGCAGCTGGCGAATGTACAGACTGCCATGGTAGGGAATACGGCACCTGACAAGACCGTACGTCTGAATGGTAAGGTACAGGCCGATGAACGAATGGTCTATTCACAGACCTCTCATATGCCGGGAAGAATCGAGCGACTAATGATCAACTTCACAGGGGAAAAGGTCAATAGAGGAAAACCTATTGCCTATATCTACTCGCCTGAACTGGTGACTGCGCAACAGGAGCTTTTTGAAGCACAGAAAATAAAGGACAGCCAGCCACAGCTTTTCAAGGCAGCCAAGGAAAAGCTGAAGAACTGGAAACTGACTGACCGTCAGATTGACCGAATACTGTCTTTGGGAAAACCGGAAACTTCTTTTCCTGTGTTATCTGATTACTCTGGCTACGTGATGGAGAAAAAAATCAATGCCGGAGATCATATCATGGAAGGGGCTGTACTTTACGAAATCGCTAACCTTTCCAGAGTATGGGTACTGCTGGATGTTTATGAGTCTGATCTTCCTTGGGTCAAGAAAGGGGACAAGGTATCTTTTGTGGTTGCTTCCCTTCCAGGTAAATCTTTTGAAGGAACCATAGATTATATAGATCCCATCATTGATGCCAAAACAAGGGTGGCACAGGCAAGAACCTCAATTCCTAACCCGAATCAGGAACTGAAACCTGAAATGTTTGTCACAGGTACTGTCAGTGCCAAGATCAGACAGGAAAATGAGGCCATTTCCATTCCAAAAACTGCCGTAATGTGGACAGGAAAACGCTCAGTTGTTTATGTCAAAACTACCTCAGACAAAGGGATTGCCTTCCAGATGAGAACGGTCACGCTAGGACCTTCTTTAGGTGAAAACTATCTAGTGAAGGAAGGTTTGAAAAACGGAGAGGAAATTGCCGTAAGCGGTACTTTCAGCATTGATGCGGCAGCCCAGTTGGCAGGTAAACCTAGCATGATGATGCCTGAAGGCGGACAGCCCATGACGGGACATGACCACGGAGGAAAAATGGACCTGAAACCCGAAGATGAGATTGTGCCATTGGCAATCAATGATGGTGCATTGAAAGAACTCGATCAGTTGGCTGTCCAATACTTCGAGATGAAAGATGCCTTGGTAAATGACGATTTCAAAAAGGCAAAAGATGTGGGAATGAAATTCTCTGCTGCTATTGGTAAGGTGGACATGAAACTCTTCAAAGGAGAAGCACATCACCGTTGGATGGCCTACTCAGAAAAGCTGTCCAAATCCTTAGAACATATTGGGCATACTCAGTCTATAGAGGAGGTCAGGAAAATATTCCTGCCTGTATCTGAACAGATGATAGGCTTGGCCCAGTCCCTGATGAGTGGTAGCGGTACGATGTATGTACAGCATTGCCCCATGGCTGACAATAACAAAGGAGCTGACTGGCTCAGTCTGGACAGTACGGTGAAGAATCCCTATTTCGGGGCTTCCATGCTGACTTGTGGTGAGGTAAAAATGACTTTGAATTAAGGTCCTCTCCTACTGTTTATCAATTAATAATCACACTAAATCTAAACTCACATGAAAACTTTATTTCAAACTGTATTGACAGCTGGTATTATGGTTGGAACGATTGCTTGCAACACGCAAACATCTGACAAACAAGATCATTCAGCACATAACCATTCTGAAAGTATGTTACACTCCACTTCAGAAAACACAATAGTATCCGATGATCCGTTAGCTGCCTATTTATCTATCAAGGATGCATTGGTGGAAAGTGATGGAGAGAAGGCAAACACAGCTGCCAAACAACTGGTGAATGCTATTCAGGAAATGGAAGGAGAACTTGCCCAAAAAATACTATTTGATGCTGAGCATATTGCCGAAACCAAGGATGTAAAACACCAGAGAGACCACTTCAATACACTTTCTAACCATATTTATGAAATAGCAAAAGGTGCTTCTTCTAAGGTGACATTATACCAACAGTACTGTCCTATGGCCATGAACAACAAAGGGGCTTATTGGCTCAGCACTTCGAAAGAAATCAAAAATCCTTACTTTGGGGCATCAATGCTAACTTGTGGCACAGTAAAAGAGACAATACAATGAAAAGTTGTTGCCAAAACGACCAACCTTCAGGATGGCAAAAATGGTCTACCCGCATCATTTGGGGAGGGATATTAGTGCTGATTCTAGGTGTAACACTATTCGAGTTACTCAGCTGAAACAGCTGATTTCATATTTACTGACTCCAATGTCCTTTATGGGCTTTGGAGTTTTTTTATTTGGGCTAACCAAAAAAAGCGACACAGTTTCCTGTGCCGCTTAATATCAAGTTATCCAAAAGGATTATTACTTCAAGATAATATCACGATAAACAACTTTTACGTTGCCATCACCGTCCCAGTCTTCCACTTGGGCATCATTATCCCATACTTTGATTTGAAGCTCATACTCACCCGGCTCCAAGTCACTGCCATCTTCCGTTTCAATTGTGAAAATATGGTCAATCGTATAGGTCAATTCACCTTTACATTCCACAATATCATTGGTCAGAACAGCTCCTTCGTGCGCCACACGTCCTGAAGCGTGGTTGTCATGCTTTTTCAGCAGGTCAATATGGATTTCCCAGATTCCTTCTGCATCAGCAGCTTCACCTTTAATCTCAAAGCTGTCCCCCATCTCCAATGCCAAAACCTGTCCTTCCTGAGGAGTACTTACTGTAAGTTCAGGTTGAGAGCTGGTATACACTTCCATCAGCAGTTCAATAAACTCAGCCTCATTGCCTTCCTGATCGATCAAATCCATCTTTACATGGTAAGGACCTGCTGCTGTGTTTGCAGGAATGGTAAAAGAGTAAGTGTTTTCATCTTCAGTACCATTCACTTTTACTACCTCATTCAAGGTAAAAGGAACTGGCGCATCTGCCGATATTCTTGAAGAAGGATGCACATGTCCATCAAATCCATTATGGATATAGAACTTTACTTCAGAAAGTGCCTGATCATCCGTAACGCGGTAGGTAAGGTTTACAGTTTCACCTGCTTCAACCCTTACGTTTTCACGGCTTCCGTTGATTGAAAACGACTTAATTTCAGGACGTACGACATCCACCTCCTCACTTTCACTGCATGCCGCAAAGGCAAACAGCAGTAAGGCAATACTGCTTAGCTTTAAAAATTTCATGTTAGCTGTGTAATTAAATTCTTTAAAAAATGTGTTCCGCATTATTTACACAGCATGAACTCAGGAGGGGGCGTAAATATAAGAGCAAACCCTTTTTTCCAGTTTCCTAGATACAAAGGCACTCGCTCTTTCTTGTTTTCGGTCAGTAGTTGGGTCAGTAACATGGTTTCAGCCTCTCGGCTGATTTCTTTATCTTTTTCTACCTCTTTCTTTTTCTCCTTGTCAGAAGTATCTTTCTGAGCATGTGAGGTATGTGGGTCTTCTTTAAGTTCCTGAATAACGTGGTCATGCCCATGTGAATGGTGGTGAGAATGGTAATGGGCTACCAGCCAGAAAGTATGCGCCAACCAGTCCTCAGCCAAAACAACCAAAGGTCGTATGGAGGAAATGAAGTAAAGACATACAAAACTTATGACTAGTATAATTCTCATCACGCTATGCCTGTTTGTTCAAGCCTATTTTTAAAGACACAGTATAGTTTCTTCCAGGTTCAGGTAAGTTCAAAATACGGTAACGGCTAAGGTGATTCATGTATTCCGTATCCAACATATTATTCACAGCAAACCTCAACTGCAAAGGTATTCCGCCCATCCGCATCGTAGCTTCCGTATTCAAGTCAAGCAAATGGTATCCCTCGGTTGTATACTCATTCCTGTCTACACGTTCTTGAGCAGCAGTCCAGCGATAACGCAAGTTTCCCTTAACTTTCTTCAACCAGTCTGAAGCAATTGACTTTATGTATTCCAACTCTAAAGTGGCTGAAAATGGAGGGGTAAAAGGTATAGGCGTTTTGGTCTGTAAATTCTGATGCCACACATATTCACCTGTTTGCAGCAATGCCCAATTTTGTGTCAGTTGCTGTCTTAAGCTCACCTCAAATCCTGTATGAAGTGTCTCGCTTTCTACATAAGTATATACCTGTCCTGCTCCTGGCAAAGGCTTCGTCACTCCCGGAGCCAAAAAGCTGCCTGAAGGTTTCAGGTATATAAAATTGGTAAAGTAATTAAGAAATGGAGAGGCTGAAAAGCTGAATCCTCTTTTGGTTAACTGCCAAGCCAAGTCCAACTGATACCCTGATTCTGGGCTTAAATTACGATTTCCCCATTCGTGTCGGAAAGTACCGTGATGGATACCATTGATGCCTACCTCGTTGATCTCAGGTGTTCGGAAGATTTTTCCTAAAGTTACTTCCGTGACCATATGATCCCATTTGCGCTGTGTCCCAACTACCCAAGACAAATTATGGAAATAGCTCCGATAGTCTTCTGCCCTACGCTGATAGCCTGTTATTGTACCCTCATCATCACGCTGAGGCATCTCAAATGCATCATACTTCAGGAATGCTACATCGTACCTTAACCCTGCATTTACCTTCCAACTCTCTGTAATATGGTAATCTCCATAGAGGTACAAACCTCCATCATTTTTTCTGTAATCAGGAATCAGAAATTCGTACCCATCACGCTGATGGTCCTTATGACTACCTGATAACCCTACTACCAGTTCCAGTTTTTCCCGCTCATGTACCAACCTTGTATTGAAGGCATAAGTATCCAACTGAAGCCCGTTTTCCAAAAACGGATCAGCTACACTCAGGTCAATATTGTTATGGTGAGGCAAACCTTTCTCCAACCGAATGTTACGCTGCCACCCTGCATCCAATTCCCAAGTAGTATTTTCAGAAACCGTCAGAATACCATGAGCACTCAGCTGCCTATGGGTATTTTCCTGCAATGGCATCTCTGTATTTCGGTAATCGCCATCATCTACAAGCTGTTCCTCTCTAGGGACACCATGTGCGCCAATAAAGATCCCTACTGTTTCCTGATAATTACCCAAGCTTACTTGCCACTGCATTTTATCAAGTCTCAACCCGACGCTTGCCTGCAAGTTATATCGATCTCCTGCCGTATTTTTTAATCGCTGTCCATAAATCGGCAATACATATTCATTGTACTGAAATGATGTTGACGGTACACGGTAATCAGCAAAACTCATCCCCGAAAGGCTCACCTGTCCAAAAACTCGCTGTTTTTTCCACTTAATGGAAGCCGCCGAGGACACCTCCTGATTCACACTTTTATACGAAGTCGAGACACTCCCTTCAAAGGGCTGCTCAGGCATCTGCAACGTTTTCAGGTCTATTACCCCTCCAATACCGTCTGCACCATACTTTAAGACATGAGCTCCTTTGATGATGGATAACTCATCCACAATCTGTGGGTCTACCATCAGGCCATGATCACTCCCCCACTGCTGCATCTCTTTTTTCAGCCCATTCTCCATCACCAAAACACGGTTATTGAACAGTCCTCGAATAACCGGTTTGCTCACTCCCGTACCCATACTGATGATATTTACACCTGGAATATGAGAGATGGTTTGTGCCAAAGTCGATTGCAGGTTACTTTCCAGCTCTTCCTTCAGCACCAGTTTTTCTTGAAGAACCAAGGCTTTAGGTGCAGCCACCTCCACATCCGCCAGCATTCTATCATTGGGAATCAGATAAAATTGATAAGCATGTTGATTCGCATATATGGTATCAGCCAATGGGGTAAATGCCAAATGCTTCAAGCTTAGAATAGCGCTATTTTCAGCTAAATGTAGCGTTGCATTTCCATACTCATCTGTGCTTGCCTGATACTTTCCATCCACCATTATAGCGACACCAGCAACTTCTTTCAAATCCTGTTTTGATAACACCGTAATGCTTACTTCCTGAGCGTACGCAACAGAACAGAGGCAAAGTAATGTCCCTATCAATAAAAGATCTTTCAAAAAATTATGGCAAAGCTGCATCAGCATACCAGATAGCGTAAAAAAAGCTGGCTGAATTTCCAAGTATATCCGATTTAGTATGAAGTGTTTTCCAAATAGCTGATAATGATAAAGGTGCAAAGATAAGGATTAATAAAAATTTTACCCTATAACACCTCCTCAAAGGTGATTATTTAACCTATTAAGTTCACCCTTTACAATTCTGATAATCAGTCAAATAATTATAAATCTAGATATATGAATATGTTTGAGACTTTAAAGAAGTTGAATATATTCGTTATCAAAGTGTCAATACTAATGCAATTCTTATTTTAATAATTCGCCTACTTAACACAGACTATCATGAATTCAACCCAATCAAAATTTCGCATTCACTACTTTGAACCAGATCTTCAAATTTTAACATCTCGGTACCATTTCGACAAAAAATTCATTTCAAAGGCTGATTACCTAAAGGAACTTGACACAATGTGTCACTGTATTGAGCGGTATTTGCCTTCTTATTGGGTTATAGACCTGACTTCATTATCATTAGAAATACCAATTATTGATATTGTCCGAAATGCCTCACTCCTTTTGAAGGTTCTTGATAAATCCAGTATCCGAAAGATTGTATACATTTCGAATAATAATGAGTTGGCTATTGACTATATCCAACACCTTTTTGATGAGTTAAAAGCGCTCAACATATCGTTACGCTTTCAAATCGAGTCTTTCATTACAGAAAATGAAGCAAGGGATTGGCTACTAAAAGATGAGAATACTGTACAAGAGGTCTAACCTTTGATGATTTTGGGAAGTTTTTTTCTATAAACTTCCCTCCTTAAATCGTATTTTTCAATTTGCTTTTACAAAACATTGTCCTACTCAGGTTGGTGTAAAATATGCACAAACCTGCTAAATTTTTGATACTGTGATATTCTCTCCTTTTCCAGAATTAGTTACCGAAAGACTTTTACTCAGACAATTACAAAGCTCAGACCGTGAAGTTGTTTTTTACCTAAGGTCGGACCCAACTGTCAATCAATTTGTTCAAAGGCCAACTCCTAAAAGCCTTGCAGATGCTGATGCATTTATTGAGAGAATTTCTAATGAGGTTTCAAAAGATAGGTCCATTTACTGGTGTATTTCATTAAAAGGCACTACCGAAATGATCGGCTCAATCTGTCTTTGGAATTTTTCAGAAGACAAAAAGACTGCTGAAGTAGGCTATGATCTACACCCTAAATACCAAAAACATGGCTACATGTCTGAAGCATTGAAAAGTATATTGGAGTATGGCTTTAATATATTAAAACTAGACTGTATCGAAGCATGTACAGATTACCGGAACGAGTCCTCCAAGCAGCTATTGGTAAAGCATCATTTTAGCTTAAACAGTAACAAGCATGATAATGAAAATGCTAATAACCTGATATTTGAAATCAGCTCAGAGAGGTATTTCATCTAGCTTCTTTTTAAACTTTCACAGCAAAAAAGTTAGTCATACATTACAAATCACCCCTAATATTGTAAATTGCATTTTACACTTTTACATATAAGTGAAAGATAGAGTTTACAATATGCAAAAACTTAGAAACCAGCTGGTGAATTTACTTCGCCATACAGATACCAGATTTGTCCGATACTTATATCAGGAAGTTGACTGGAGTAGCAGGATGATAGCCATTGTTGGAGCAAGAGGCGTCGGCAAAACAACCATGCTGCTGCAGCGTATCAAGATGGAACACAAGTTGGATGAAGCACTGTATGCCAAAGCAGACGATCTGTATTTTTCAGAGAATGGATTGCTTGAGTTGGCTACAGACTTTGAAGCTAAAGGAGGAAAGTATTTGTATCTGGATGAAATCCACAAGTATGAAAACTGGTCTCAGGAGCTGAAGGATATCTATGATTACCTACCTAACCTAAAAGTTGTATTTACGGGGTCATCCATTTTGGATATCTATAAAGGGTATGCTGACTTAAGTCGCAGGGTTATCCCCTATCATATGTTTGGCTTGTCATTTCGGGAATACCTGACATTGAAAGAGGTGGCTCAATTACCGGTCATTCCCTTACAGGAAGTATTGGAACATCAGTATACTGAAAAAGTCTTGCTGAACACTTCTCTCAAGCCATTGGCACATTTTGAAACCTATCTGAAAGAGGGGTATTATCCATTTTTTTCTGAAGGAAATTATGACATTCGACTAAGAGGTGTGGTAACAACCATGTTAGAGGTCGATATTCCTCAATTTGCCAATTTACCTGCTTCTACTGCTGCAAAACTAAAAAGATTACTGCATGTAATCTCCCGAAGTGTCCCTTTTAAACCAAACCAAACCAAATTGGCTGAAGCCATCGGAGCCAGCAGACCTGCTTTGGCTGATTATATGGCATTCCTTGAAAAAGCGGATTTGACGAAAGGGTTAAGCTATCCTCCGGAAGGTATTGGTGCACTCAGAAAACTGGAAAAGCTTTTTCTGCAAAACACCAACCTGATGTATGCTTTAGCAGATGGGCTACCTGATATTGGAAATATTCGGGAAACTTTCTTTTTCTCCCAACTGAATGTAAAACATCAGGTAGAAGCCTCCAAGGCTGCTGATTTTCTGGTTGACCATCAGCTGACATTTGAAATAGGTGGCAAAAGCAAAAAGACCAAACAGATCTCCGGAATAGACAATGCCTATGTTGTAAAGGATAATATTGAAGCTGGAGAAGGAAATATCTTGCCGCTATGGGCATTTGGTCTTTTATATTAAGACTAACGGTACCCAGTATACCTTACACTACTGGGTACTCTTCTTCAAACTTCTCTTCAGCTAACTCCACCTTTACTACTGCCCTTCTGGCATTTCCTACTGTCGACATGGAACACTGATGGATAGTAGCCAGCTCCCTATTTGTAATGACAAGCTGTCCTTTTGATTGTCTAATCAGGTCTTCACAAAGTTGGGGTCTTGTTTTCCAGTAAAAGTAAGCGGCACTTTCTGTATCCTCTGCTTTGACCTCCTTATATACAGGTTGTCGTTTTGCTGTCGGTAATTCCTGATTATGGTTTGAAAAAGTAAATCCAATGGCATTCCGATTTTCCCGTTCTGTCTCATTGGCAAATGGCTTTGCATCTTGTAGCCTGTATTGAGTCTGAAATGTATCTGGTTGGGTCGTTGCTATATGCTCGACTGGAGTTTCCTCTCCTTCCCTACTCAAACTGATCTTAGCCAAATTCGCATAATAGTAATAAGTGAAATGGTAGCAGTAAATACTCATTAGCTCCAAAATCAGTACCATCAAGGCCATCGCCAATCCTGTATAATAGCTATTATTTTCAGATGATTTTCTGATGGCTGAATACTGTTGGTCAATCTCTTCCTTCTGCTTTTGATATGCGTGGTAAGCAACTTGAAGGGTATTTTCTTTCTGCTCAATCAGTTTTTTTCCAAGTTCATTCAACTCTCCAAAAGCATAATCCTTTGCTTTTACACTCCAATAGCGCTTCCGGTAATCATTCCGGTTACGAATAGACTCAATTTCTGTTTTCAGTTGACTTTCCTTGTTTCGAAAATTACGCTCCAGTTTTGAGATAGATGTCTGGTGCTGTGCACTTATTTCCTCATTTTTATCAGATGACACCATACCAATAAAATACCCACCAAAAGCACTAACTGAAATACTGAAAATCGTCAGGAGCAAGAGTTTTGTCCACCAGCCCGAAACGACTTTACCTCCCCTATGCCACCTTCTAAACAAATCAGTTGAGACTTCTTTCTTGGTTATTTCGGCGTATAATACCACCATCACAGCCAACAAAGCACATCCCGAAGCGATTCCCACTTCATATGCAGAATTATCCAGGCCAATACCTGACTGATAAAATGAAATAAAGGCGATAAATGCGCAAGCTGTTAGAAAAGAAATAGAATGGTAGAAGTATGTAAAAGCCTTGGATAGTTGAAAGCGAAGTCGGTAACGTTCCAAGAAAGAAGGCTCCTTCATAGCCTGTTCCGCAGCTTCCAAAGCATCCTGTTCTCTGATGGCTGCCATTTGCTCCTCTTCGCTATTTGAGAACAACTGAGAGGTTCTGAATGGCTTCAGGCTTCTTTTGTCAAGGTATTTGTTTACATTTGTCATAGATTATAAAATTTTATAGTCTCTGTAAATACCTTTACCTCGTATGTTTGGCGACGGAGAGGTAAAGGTATTTTTTTGTTTTGCGATACAAGTATATACTTTAAGGAGAATTACCGCAAATTTTCTCGATGATTTATCGTGAATTTTATCGGTAAACATCAGGAGTAAACGGGAATTTAGATGGAGAAAAAATATATAAAGGTTAGTGAATTAGCGAAACTGGTGGGGAGAACGGATTCAGCTATTAGAAAGTGGATCAGTAAGTTAAAAGAGGAAGGGAACACCAATAATACCATCATAGAGGAACCATACGGTAAGGGAAAAGTTCGCTATATGGTTGATAAGGAATTTGCGCTAAAAGAATTCAGGATTGATGCCAGTAATAAGCAGGAAAGTACCGGTAATACTACTTCTGCAAAGGAAAAGGATGAACTCGTAAGTCAACTTAGGGAAGAGATTAAATACTTGAGACACTTACTTGACAAGAAAGATACAGAGCTGGAGCGTGAACGTAACAGACTTGATTACCTGGTTAAAGTCCTTGGTGAGATGGTCAATGAAGACCTGAAGACCAAGAAACTGAACTAGTCCCTATTAGCCGGTTACTCCCCCACTAATAGCCTGCTAATAGGGTATTAATACCCTGTTAACCACAATAACACCATATTTTCGCCTCAAAATAGTAGCAACACTTTTTCACTTTCCAGACCTTTCATTCTACTAAAAAGCGGAATTGTACGTCATCTCCATTTCAGTTAGTACAATTTCGCATTATTTCCATTGTCACTTCCAATATACGTAATAGTACGATCGCCATTCCTGCTTTATTTGTATTCCTTCCTTTTGATCATTCGTACATTTCCGCATTATCTGATAAATCCCCCCTATTAATACCTTATTAGTAGCTCTTATAGTTATCAACCAATCGCCAAAGCTGTATTATTCTCTTCAAAAATGCTGAATTGTACGAATGCCTATAACTGTCGATTCGTACAACTCCGAATTTTTTGTCAATATATTAATACCTAATATGAATTTGGACAGGAATAATACACGATTGTACGATCAACCCTGAACTTCAGCTACCAGTTCGTACATTTCCGCATTTTGGGAAATCCCATTTCTCTTATGTAGAAATGGGGATATGAAACAGAATTCTAGAAGGAATTAAGAAAAAATCTAGTCTTAATTAATAAGCCTTATTATATATTATAGCTATTTATATCTTTTATAGGGATGTAACCAATTGATTTACAAATGATTAAACCCTATAAAAATGCGGATATGTACGAAAATAATACGAGAATGTACTAAGATGATACGGATATGTACGAACATGATGCGGAATTGTACGAAGCTACTATACGGAATTGTACGAAGGGCATTTCTAATATTCGTACATCTTCGCATTTTAGTTCTCACATGATGTGCTTATTGAGCAATTAGGGTTATTGATCTGTTTACCTAAATGCAAAAAAGCAGACTTAAAGCCTGCTTTTCTGATTGAGTCGTACAATTCCGTTTTTTTCTAAAGCCTACTTTAGTACAATCCCGTATTCTTCTTTCAGGATTCGGCTTAGATATGCCTTTTTGCTCTTGATTTCTTCTTTTTCCAATACCTTTTCGACCACCTTTGTAAATTCCTCAATTTTTTGTCTGCTTTTTAAGTTGGCGACAATCTTGTCTGCAGTATCAAAAGCGTAATTGATACTGCCACCCCTTAAAATGCGGAATAGTACGTTGGCTTTATCCGGCTGTCGAGCTTTCTTGTTTTTAGGAGCGGATTTAGCTGTTTCCTCACCAGCAAACTTGATATTGTTGGATGGATATTTCCCTTTCAAGATTTCAAAAGCTTCTTTTTCACTGATGCCTTTTGCCGTCAGTTCATTGAAAGCTTTCAAAATGACACTGGCACTTACGGGAGGTGCCGGTAGTATATCGTCCCCACTGTCTTCAATCTCTACTACATTAGGTTGTGCTTGCTTGGGCATTACACTTTCTTCCTTGTATGGAAGCTGAAGTTGCTTGTCATACATTTCATAGTTGGCTTCAAGTGTCTTGTCAAACTCTTCCTTGTATGACATGATAAACCTGATTCGGGTTACCTTCTTTCCGATTTTCTTGATTTCCTGAAACTCCACCAACATGTCCAATGACTTGTCATTGATCTCACTGATGGCTTTCATGATCACATCCCTTTTCAAGGCACCATATGCACTGTAGCGCTTGATGTTCTCAACCCCCATCTTGACTCTGAATTGATCTACATCAAAGTCACGGTGTGGGTATTTGCCATGACCTCTTTTCAGCAATTCATATAAAGAAATGGAAAACTCACTTCTAAAATTCTGAATACTTTGATAGAGGTATGAGGTATAATTTCCTTTCAGGTAAATGATATAGGGTTTTATACTGTCCGTAAATACGAACTTTACCGTATTGGTTGCATCCTGTTCGATCTCATCTTTCTGGGCTTCCTTGAGTTGTACCGATATGTCAACACGCTCAAAGACGTTTATACCTTTTAGGTTCTTACGAGTACCCTTATCAAGGTCTTCTTCCATGATAATGTTGGTACCGAGCAAACGTTCATGCGCATTGCGGATATCACGGTAATTTGCTCCTGAAAGCTTGGAGGTACCAAAGAATTGCTGAAAAGAGAATCGTGCATAGCATTTGCCATTTTCGTCAATGTCAGCCTCAGAAATTCCAAATAGCAGTAGCTTTTTGTCCAGCGATGTGAGTTTATTTTTTTCCTGCCCCTCAATCCACGAATTGGCCCTTTTCACGATACGGTAATCTGCGAAGTCACTCATTTTTCAGGTTGATTAGGTATTCTCTAAAAAATAGTTTTTAGACTGGTTAAATAAATTCACTACTCAAGCTCTTTTAGTTTTTCCGAAAGTAACTGAGCCTGATGCTGGTAATATTCTTTCAGCGCTTTCATCCCATCAGTATCCTTTTTCTTGATTAGTGAAGCTACTTGTTTGTCTGAAGACTTAAAGTACTTTTCGAACCTTGGAACATCCGTATTATTGGGCGTCACTACCTTCTTGGGTTGTTCAGTTTTTTGCTCAACTTTAGAGGCTTCAGCAGCGATTTGGTCAAGGAATTCTTCTACACTGATATCTGAGTGTTGTCCGAGGTATTCCACTTGTTCACGGGCAAGTGGTTTGTTTCCTGCCAATACTTCCAGTTGCAACTCCTTTGGCAGCCTGTCTACACCTGCCGCAAAATTACCGTTACGTTTAATTGTACGGGTAGTCAGCTTAAATTTATCAGCAAGTTGTTCAGCAATGTTTTCACCTTTTTCCTGTTTGCCTCCACGTTGACCTTTTTTACGGTTATACTGTCTGCCTCTGTGGTAGTATACCTCTTCCATTGAGATATTTCGACGTCCCAGTTGCTCAGCATCCATCCAATCCTTTACCTCTTCCTTTGAGGTAAACTCCATTTCCTGAACTTCAAAATACAAGAATTCTTCAGGAGCTCTTCCTTCTGTACAGGCACGTAGTCTGTGGTGACCATCCACTAGTGTGTATGAGCCATCTTCCTGCAGCCAGACTGTCAACCTTTTGTGACAACCACCATCACGCTCAATATTGCTCTTTAACTGCTGGAACTCTTCCTCTCGTAACGGACGAATGTACTCTTGCAGTTCTGGATCTATTTTGATCTTGTTCGCCAATTGTTCCAATGGGTTTGCTGTCCATTTTTTTTCAGCAATCTCATAAGAAACATTGGTGCTTTTCTGTGTATGTTTTTTTGCGGTGAAACTCTTAGCCATTGATCAGTTCTTTTGAAAGGTTAGTATAATCTTTAGCACCTGCCGATGAGGAGTCATAGGCAAGCACATCCTTTTCCTCATAGCTAGCCTCAGAAATAGAGATGTTGTGACGAATTCTGGTTTGATAGACTTTGATGTTCGGGTAAATGTCCTGAAGTGAGTCCATCATGCCTTCGTGCAATTTTGTGTTGGTTTTTACCAAAGTGAAGAAGAACCCGTCAACCTTAAGTATAGGATTTACCATCGCGACCTTATTGATCATTTTCATGATATTGGCAATACCGTCTATAGAGTGCGGCTCTGGTTGAACTGGAACTAGTACACCATTGCTTGCAATCAGACTGTTGATTGTAAAAAGGTTCAGTGAAGGCGGGCAGTCAATAAAGATATAATCAAACTTTCCAGCGATAGGCATCAGTGCTTTTTTCAACCTCATATTACCTTCCACTTCGTCAGATTGCATCTCTGAAAGAAGTCCTTCTAGGTTCAGGTTGGATGGACAGATCCATAGGTTCTCCTTTACTTCTACCATGATCTGTTCAATAGGAAGAGGAGCATTTTCCCTTAAAGAATCTGAAAGTTGAACTTCAAGTTCGTATTGACCAAAGTGACGGCTGGCTGAACCCTGTGGGTCCATATCTATGATCAAGGTCTTTAATCCTTGTTTGGCGATTGCTGCTGCAATGTTTACTGTTGATGCCGTTTTGGCAACCCCTCCTTTGTTATTGGCAATGCTGATGATTTTGGCTCCTGAATCAAATTGGAATCCATAACGGGTAAGAACGGGCATTAGCTTTTCAGCATTATGCTGGCTCAGTTTCTGAAATCCACCTAGGGCTTTTTGCAAGGTTCCTTTTGGAACACCCGCTTGTATTTCAATACCACTGACATTCAGTACAGGGTTCTCTTCAATAAACTTAGCAATGGCTTTTATCAATGTTTCCATTTGGGAAGTTTGTTTGTGGTTATCGTAATTTTTGGCAAAGTGACATGCATGTCACTTCGTAAGTGATGCTAATATAGAATAAATATATTCTAAAAAATGAATAATTAGAATAAAGTTATTCTAAAAAATCAAAGTGACATGTATGTCACTTTGGAGAGGAGCTTATATTTTACTAATAATGAGGAGGATTGGAATGGATGTGTAAATATAGAAATAATGTTAAACGAAACTGATAAATAATAAATCTTTAATCGGTGAAATAGAAGTCAAATAAATACCTATGCCTACCTTTATATGACGTTAAGAAAAACCTGAGAAATTCGAAGTGACATGCATGTCACTTTGATAAATGAAACTTAAAAATGCTTCCTTGAAGCTTTTGACTACATAGTGATGTTTGAGAAGTTTATAAAGCTAGTGAGTTATTATCTGGATATAAATAATGACGAAACCCTGTTTTTGAAAAACCATGTTCCAATTGTTACATACAGAAAAAATGAGACATTTTTTTCGGAGGGAAATATTTCAAAAACGATCTATTTTGTTTTGAATGGATGTGTCAGACTCTATTACAATGTAGACGGGGTTGATAAAACAGCTTTTTTCTATACAGAAGGAAAGTTCATTTGTGCTGGAGAAAGTTATACGTTTAATGTGCCAGCCAAAGAGAACTTTGAAGCAGTAGAGGATACCGTACTGATGCATTTTGATAAAAGCATGCTTGAGACATTACTGTCGATATATCCAAGGTTTGAGGTATTGGCAAGGATTGCCGTTGAGGACGAACTATTAACTTGTCAGCAAATGATAGCCTCATTTGTGACTAAATCACCCGAAGAAAGGTATATGGAATTACTTTCGACGAATGGACAGCTTTTTCAGCGGGTACCTCAACAGTATATAGCCTCCTTTTTAGGGGTTTCACAGGAAACATTAAGCAGGATAAAGAAAAGAGTAAAGGAGAAGGAAGCGAAAATGCTTTCTTGACGATCGTCAAGACAATTGTTTGAACCAATACCCAATTTTATCACCTCATCAATTAGAAAACAATTATGAAAAAAGAGAAGATTCTATTGGCAGGTGCTACGGGATATTTGGGTGGCTATATCGCTAAAAGACTAAAGGAAGAAGGCTACTCAGTACGTCTGATAGTTCGAAATAAGAAAAAAGTGAATTTCAATGATCAGGAGTTTGAAGTTTATGAAGGGCAGGTAACCGAACCTGCGTCTATCAGTAAGGCTTTTGAAGGAGTTGATGTGGTGATCAGTACGGTAGGAATCACACGGCAAAAAGATGGACTTACCTATATGGATGTGGATTATCAGGCAAATGTAAACTTGGTTGATGCTGCAAAGGTAAATGGTGTCCGGAAATTCATCTATGTTTCAGTTTTTCGTGGAGATCAAATGAGGCATCTGCAAATTTGTGCAGCAAAAGAGCGGATGGTGGATTATCTAAAAGCTTCAGATTTGAAATATTGCATAATCCGTCCCAATGGCTTCTTCTCAGATATGGGTGATTTTCTGGATATGGCAAAAGGTGGTAGGGTGTACCTATTTGGAGATGGTAAATTGAAATTAAATCCTATTCATGGGGCAGACTTAGCAAAAGAATGTGTAAGAATGGTTGCAACAACTGACCAAGAATTGAACATTGGAGGTCCAGAAGTTTTATCTCAAAATGAGATTGCAAGGTTTGCTTTAAAAGCATTGGCAAAACAACCAAAGATAACGCATTTACCTGACTGGGTCCGAAAAATGGTTTTGTGGTTTGTAAGAACATTTTTATCAGCCAAGACCTATGGCCCGATTGAATTCTTTTTGTCAGCAATGGTGATGGATATGGTGGCTCCACAGTATGGAACTCATAAGCTGGAAGATTATTTTTTAGCCAAAGCTAAAGTGGAATGAGCATAACGCTATCTTTTTAAAATAATAAATTAAACGTGCGCAAAATGAATAACTGGTTTGGTCAAATAACTTTGGATGGAGAAAAAGTATCCCTTTCTCCTCTAAACACAACGCATAGGGAGGCGCTGATGGAAGCTGCTGCCGATGGTAAACTTTGGGAGTTGTGGTTTACTTCAGTGCCATCGGAGGAAGGAGTCGATAACTATATATTGAGTGCACTGAAGGCATGGGAGAATAATAAGGCTCACCCTTTTGTGGTGAAGGACAAGCAATCGGGAAAAGTGATTGGTTCAACAAGATACTGTAATGCAGACCCTGATAATAGAAGGTTGGAGATCGGATTTACTTGGTATGCCCAAAGCTATCAACGAACTGGAGTAAATACAGAGTGCAAATATCTTTTGCTGAAATATGCTTTTGAAGCGTTGGACTGTATCGCTGTAGAATTCAAAACCAATTGGCATAATCATCGCTCAAAGACTGCCATCCAAAGATTGGGAGCCAAACAGGATGGTATTTTGCGTAATCATAGGATCAATGCTGATGGTAGTTTGAGAGATACTGTTATCTACTCCATAACAAGAGAGGAGTGGGTAAATGTCAAAAAGTCGTTGGAGTATGAAATGAAAAAGTATCACTAAGAATAAGGATATAAAAAGAGCGCTTATCATTGAATGTGATAAGCGCTCTTATGTTGGGATAAAGTTTATTGCTTTGAGCCTCCTTTTTTGAGAAGGTCAATCATGGTTTGGTTTTCTTCAAATACAGCATAGTCATGTGGACTTTTGCCACTGTTGTCAGCAAGGTGTGGATTAGCCCCCATATCAATAAGCGCTTCTGCAATGGTGGTGTTACCAAAGTTTACAGCAAATGTCAGGGCTGTAGCACCATCGTTATTTTGCTGATTGATATCGGCTCCAGCTTTAATAAGCTTATCCACCAGATAAACATACCCTCTTAAAGTGGCACCGATCAAGGCTGTATTACCTGAGTTAGCCTTGGTATTTACATCGACTTTTTTACTCAGAAGAAAATCCACAATTTCTGGTCGGTTATTATATACAGCCAAAATAAGTGGCGTATACCCTTTATAGCCGACACTGTTTAGTGTGTCAGGGTCTTTATTATACATGGCTTTCACCTCTGCCAGGTTACCGCTTCTGCATGCTTCAAAAATATCATCACCTTCTTGAGCCATTAAAGAAAAAGAAAAGAACGTAAGTACAATTGTTAGTATTTGTTTCATTCTGGTTTAGTTTATTTGTTACTGTATTAATTCATATAACGTGTATAGTAAACAAACATTTCAGTTGAGGGCTACCTTGAAATAATACAGTTTGTTAAATGCAGGTAGTCATCAAGTTTGTTATTTGGTTAGTCTAGCCTGAACTAGGCTGTTTTGAGAGTCATTGTAGGTAAACTGCTGTAAGGTGCTTTGTGTTTGGCAGAATAGATGTGAAAATTTCCTAAGCTGATGTTGACGCATCCAATTTTCTAGAATCAAGATTTCTGACTCAATAATTTCATGTACACTGGAAGTCGCATTAGTCCTTTCCAAAGAGGTCAGTTCTGATTGTGAATTGAGGTCATCCAAGTTAAAAACCGATACATTTTCCTGCTTGCCAATTAGAGGATTGATATTGGCAGGAAAAGCCAAATCTACCATTACTTTTGACTGCTTACTTTTCTGAACCGTTTTGATCAAGTCCTTACGGTTACTTACTGCTGAAATGACAGCATCAAACTCCGAAAAGTCATTCTTCTTTACGTTATCCCAAGCGTACATCTTAATGCCATATGTGTTTGCTAGCTTTTCTGCTTTTTCCAATGTTCGGTTACTGATGTAAACTTCTGAGAAAGGAAACTTAGGAAGGTATTGAAGCACTTCGGTTGAAATCTGTCCTGCACCAATAATCAAAAGCTTTTGGTTACTTAAATTACTTTTGCCAAGACCTTCTTCAATTAACTTGAGCGCCATATAGGCAGTGGATGTAGAACCGCTGTGAAAACTGGTTTCATTAACGATTCGTTTGTGACTTCTGAATGTTGCCTGCATGGCTCTTTCCAGTACAGAGCCCTGTGTTTTATGCTCCAGAGCAAACCAAAAAGCCTGTTTAACTTGAGAGATGATTTGATTGTCACCCAATACAGCAGATGACAACCCATTGGCTACATATAGCAAGTGTTGGGCAGCATTAATGGTTGAGTCATGTACCTCAAAAAGGTGACGCTGGTTTTCCTGATGGTGGTCAGGGTTAATAAATAAGATAAGGTAGTCGAGCAGTTCATTAGCTGATGTACTAGAAGACTCAAAGTATATCTCGGTTCTGTTGCAGGTTGAAATAATCATTAGACCTGAAACATCATCAAAAGAGCTGAGTATTTTATTATTGAGCGCCATTCTGGTAGAGTCACTCAGTAGATAGGACTCTCTTAGCTCAAGTGATGCGGTTTTGTGTGATATACTGATGCTCCGTAGTTGTTTCATCATTTATTTCAGTTTAAAGAAATGAAGGGAGAAGGTAAATGCTTCTCTCCCAATCAATAGTTTATCAGTGCCCAACTGAGCGCATCTCTGTATGCAAGATGAAAATGAGTCCCTTTATATTTCTTACCGTTAGAGCAAGCTATTGTAGAGTCACTGATAGGCTCTGATCCTATTTATATTTTAGTTATTTGTGGAGAATATATGGATTGCTGTAACAGCAAATATTACCTGCTTATCGCTTTTCCTGTACAAAGGTGACCAAGGAATGATTATATATCAAATCAATAATATTGAAACAGGTATTGATTGAAGTTATATGATGATTTTTTGATACTAATAATTGGCAATAGCGAACGAAAAAGTAGGAGAGTACCTTGTATGTCAATCTTTCAACAGAATAGTAACATTTGTGCATACTTATTGTAGAAGGCTATTTTTTTAATACATTTTCCTCAACCATAAATGCATGAAACGAATACTATTATACTTATCAGCTTGTCTAATCGTCCTGTCTTGTTCGGAAGAACCAGATAGTGGACTAATTGTCAATAATCCGTTGGAATCACCTGAAAATGGACCTGCAGCAGGTAATCCCGATGGCAAGGCTACTATACCTTCCGATGCTGGTTTGGAAGATGTTTCTGAACCTGATCAAATTGTAGGAGATGGAACACCTGAGAGTTGTACAGGGCAGGCATTTATTGATGCTGTGGCAGGAGGAGGAAAAATCGTGTTTGACTGTGGGAATGAACCGATCACTATCACCTTGGAAGAAACTGCCAAGATTTTCAATGATGCCAGCAAGGAAATAGTCATTGATGGAGGTGGATTGGTTACCCTGAGTGGTGGTGGAAAGGTACGAATTCTGTACATGAACACTTGCGATCAGGCTCAGCACTGGACAACGGCAACCTGCCAAAATCAGGATCATCCTAAGCTGACGGTTCAGAATATCACTTTTGCAGATGGAAACGCTTCAGCTGAAACGGAATTTACAGGCGGAGGTGCCATCTGGTCAAGAGGAGGCAGGTTGAAAGTGGTGAACTGCCGCTTTTTCAATAATGTTTGCGCTGTTGATGGACCAGATGTAGGAGGAGGAGCCATCCGTGTGTTTGACCAGTACGAAGACCTACCTGTATATGTGGTGAACAGTACGTTTGGAGGCGAAGAAGGATATGGCAATGTAGGTTCCAATGGTGGTGCGCTGAGTAGCATTGGGGTATCATGGACAATACTGAACAGTGTATTTTCCCATAATAAAGCCATTGGCAATGGTGGAAATCCTGCTACAGAAGGAACACCGGGAGGGGGTAGTGGAGGAGCAATCTACAATGATGGCAACCAGATGACCTTGACAGTCAAAGGCTCATTGATTGAGGAGAACGAAGTGAATGCATTTGGTTCTTCCATCTTTTTTGTTTCCAACAACCATACAGGAAATATCATCATTGATAATTGTGTCATCAGAAACAATATAGGAGGCTCATGGTATCCTGTTTATCCAAGCATCTCTATGCACAGCGATACAAAGATTGAAGTATCGGATTCCACAATTGAGTGATAAAGGCTAACATCAAGAAATTGAAATCCTGCATCTGACTGAAAGGTGCAGGATTTTTTATTGATACTTATTTTCGTTAGGCGTAAAAGAAAAACTTCAGGATACAATGGCGGGCTCAAGCTATATTTATCGAAACAGATTGATCTTTAGCAATTAAGGTATGCAGTTTAAAAAAGAAGGTTAAATTGCTACGAGATGAACTTTTTTAATTCAATAAACGAGCTTGAAATGAACGTCAAAAGAATTGTGCTTGGAGGTTTGTCTGCCTTGTGCTTCACCATGGGAAGTACCGTGGCACAGCAGACAAGATTACCCCATCCAGATCTGGAAAACCCAAATGTAGTACAGCATAACAAGGAGAAGGCAAGAGCTTCCTTTATGGTGTACAGTGACTTGGTCAAGGCAAAGTCCAATGATTACAAGTCCTCAGCCAACTATCTCTCATTGAATGGTATCTGGAAATTCAATATTGCACATAACCCAAAAGAACGTCCGGCTGATTTTTATAAGGACAACTATGATGTAAGTGGATGGGGGGATATCAAGGTACCCGCCAACTGGGAAATCGAAGGGTATGGAATTCCTGTTTATACGAATCACCACTTTGAGTTTGCAGACCCAAGATCCAATGGCTTTACGGAGATGCCAAAACCAAACCCACCATTTGTACCGCAAACGTACAATCCGGTAGGCTCCTACAAACGAACTTTTGAACTACCTGCAGACTGGGATGGAAGGGAAGTGTTCCTGCATATTGGGGCGATCAAGTCTGCTGCCTATATCTGGGTGAATGGAGAGAAGGTTGGTTATACTCAAGGTTCCAAGACACCTTCAGAGTTTGATCTTACACCTTGCCTTAAGAAAGGTCAGAACAGCATTGCTTTTGAGGTTTACCGCTGGTCTGATGCCTCTTACCTGGAAGCGCAGGATTTTTGGAGACTGAGTGGCATTGAACGGGATGTGTACCTGATTGCAGCACCAAAAGTGAGAATCAGGGATTTTGCAGCAATCACGAACCTGACCAACAACTATACTGATGGTACCTTTGATCTGACTGTTGATATCACCAATCACTTAGTCAAAGGGCAGAAAATTGAATTGCAGTACGAGCTGTATGAAGGAAAAGAGGTAACAGCTTCTTCAAGCCCAATCCATAGTGGGAGCAAGGTACTGGAGATAAATGGAGCACAGGAAAGCAGTGTACAATTTACGGCTGATGTAAAAGATGCTAAAGTCTGGTCAGCAGAAACACCAAACCTTTACACTGTTCTTCTGAAACTGAAGGACAAGAAAGGAAAGGAGCTGATGGTCACGTCAACTCGGGTAGGTTTCAGAAGTTCAGAAATCAAGGGCGGACAGTTACTGGTAAACGGCAAGCCAATTCTGATCAAAGGAGTCAACCTGCACGAACATAATCCTGAAACAGGACATGTGGTGACAGAAGAAATCATGCGAAAAGACATTGAACTGATGAAGCAGATGAATGTCAATGCAGTGAGGACTTCCCACTATCCGCAGCAGCGAAGATGGTATGAGCTATGTGATGAATATGGCTTGTATGTATTTGATGAAGCCAATATTGAGTCTCACGGGATGTATTATGGACTGCATAAGGGTGGTACGCTAGGGAATAATCCTGAATGGGAAAAAGCCCATATGGATAGGACTGTCAGCATGTTTGAACGGGATAAGAACCATGCCTGTGTTATTGGCTGGTCATTGGGAAATGAAGCTGGTAACGGTTACAATTTCTATATGACTTACAAGTGGCTGAAGTCGCAGGATAGCCGTCCTGTTTCCTCTGAAAGAGCCTTGAAGGAGTGGAATACGGATATCTATTTTCCGATGTATGAGTCTCCTGCCCAGATTGAGGCTTATGCCAAAAAATATACGGATCGTCCGTTGATTCTGTGTGAGTATGCACATTCAATGGGGAACTCCTCAGGTCACCTGAAAGAATACTGGAATTTGATTGAGCAATACCCGAATCTGCAAGGCGGTTTTATCTGGGACTGGGTGGATCAGGGTTTGCTCAAGAAAGACGAAAATGGCAATGAGTTCTTTGCCTATGGTGGTGACTATGGACCAGACAATGTGCCAACAGATGGTAACTTCCTTTGCAACGGGATTATTACACCTGACCGCAAGTACCACCCGACAGCCTTTGAGATCAAGAAAGCATATCAGAATATCAAGTTTGAGGAAAAAGACCTTTCAAATGGGGTGATCACTATCCGAAATCTGGATTTCTTCAGAGGTGCCGATGGATATATCCTGAAAGCGAGCATCAAAGCAGATGGCAAGATAGTGAAGCAGTTTTCAGATCAGCCATTGAAAATCGAGCCTCAAATGAACGAAGCGTTGCGCTTTGATTTGAAAGATTTGACCATTATGCCAAATACGGAATACTTTCTGGACCTATCAGTGGTAACTGCTGATGCGGCTCCGTTTATTCCCCAAGGTTTTGAAGTGGCAGCAGACCAATTCAGGTTACCAATTTTCAAAAGCGAAGCAGTCAAGCAAAGTGAACTGGCAGCACTGAATGTCTCAGAAAAAGGGAATATCCTGACCATTGGGAATGAGCAGGTAAAATGGGTATTCGATAAGCAGAAAGGAACATTTACTGCATATTCATTCAATGGCGTAGCGTATCTGAAAGAAGAACAGGGATTGAAGCCTCACTTCTGGAGAAGTATGAACGACAACGATTTCGGTAACCGAATGGATAAGGAGAAAATCCAGTGGAAGAAAGCGACCTTGGAACAAACCGTTCAATCCTTCTCTTATAAGGAGCTGGAGCAAGGTAAGGTCAAAGTAACCGTCGTGTTTGCCCTGACGGGAACAGAAACTTCTTTCACTTCAGAATATATTGCGTTTGGGAACGGAACCTTGCAGGTGACTGGTACGCTTCACGGTAAGGAGAACCAGTTGGATATACCGAGAGTGGGCATGAATATGGTCTTGGACAGACAGTTTGAAAACTTCCAGTATTTCGGTAGAGGTCCTTGGGAAAACTACAGTGACCGTAATGATGCTGCAAAGGTAGATCTCTATGCAAGCAAGGCAAGTGACCAGTATGTACCATATATCAGACCACAAGATAATGGGTACAAGACAGACATCCGCTGGATGGCACTGACCAATCAGGATGGAAAGGGCTTGCTAGCTGTTGCGAATAACAAAGCACTGTCAGGAAGTGCACTGCCTTACCTGTGGAGTGACTTTGATGCGGCTAAAGGTTATGAATATCCTGAAGTGAGGTTAGTTAACCAACATACAAATGATATTGTGAAACGCGATCTGGTGGAGTGGTTTATTGATTTCAAGCAAAGGGGAGTAGGAGGTATAGACAGCTGGTATTCCAAAACGTTAGCTGCTTATCAAATAAATGCGGAGCAGGATCTCAGTTACCAGTTTACATTGGTACCAATTCAGTCCAGTACTTCAGATGATATTCTTAAGAAGGTCAAGCAATTGACTTACAATGATATAAATCAATAGAGGAGGAGTTATAGCCCTAGATGACATACAAGATACTTTTTAGCAGTTATTGCCTTAATAAAAATGCTATTTCTTGTATGTCATTTACTATCAGTTAAATATATCGAAATTGTTAACAATGGATAATCGCCGTTTATCATCTGATAAATGTCGTTTAGCGATTAATTGTTGTCGCAGAGCGAATTGAAATGCAATTCCGAAGATTAGCGCCTACCTTATATAAAATAAACTATATTTTTTTAGAATAAAGTGCTACTAACTTTCTAATTATGAAGATGAAATTCCTTATGCTATGCAGCATATTGCTGCTCTCATTGCATGCTTTTGCCCAAGATCCAAATACCTATAAAGGGCAAGTAAATGATGCAACGACCAACGAGCCTTTACCTGGAGTAAATATTAAGGTACAAGGGACAAACACGGGAACAGTTACAGACTTTAATGGTAAGTTCAGCCTGAAAGCAAAAGAAGGTGATATTCTGGTTTTCTCTTATATTGGTTACCTTCAGCAGGAAGTAACGTTGGGAAACCAAACGGCACTTACCATTTCATTTGAGCCTAATGTTCAGGAAATGGAAGAAGTAGTGGTTACCGCTTTTGGTATGGAGAGAAAGACCAAGGCTTTGGGCTACTCTGTTACTGAGGTAAGTGGTGAAGACCTGACCACGATTAAGGAACCCAACATGATGAACTCACTTTCTGGTAAGATTGCCGGTGTGCAGATCAACAGGAGTTCAGGTGGGGCAGGTGGTTCATCTCGTGTGGTGATCAGGGGTAACAACTCACTTTCAGGTTCTAACCAACCATTGTTTATTGTAGATGGTGTGCCAATTGACAACACTTCCAACAGTGTAACAAGCTTGAAAAACGTAGCCATCGATTATGGTGATGGTATTGCTGACCTAAACTCAGATGATATTGAAACCATTTCGGTATTGAAAGGTCCAGCTGCTGCGGCACTTTATGGTACAAGAGCAGCAGGTGGTGTAATCCTGATCAATACCAAAACGGGTGTAAAACGAGAAGGAATTGGTGTGGAAATTAACAGCAACGTCACGTTTGATTTCCCAATGCTGCTTTGGAACCTTCAAAACAGTTATGGTGTAGGTAACGAAGGAAGTATCAATGATGGAACACCAACAACTGTGGTAGGTACTGACTGGAACGCAACATCGAGCTGGGGACCAAAATTTGGAAGTGGCGTTAACAGTTACATTGATTTTGATGGTGAGACAAAGTCTTATCAGGGGTATGAAAACAATGTAAAAGACTTCTTCCAAAACGGTTTGACACTGACAAATGGTGTCGCGCTATCAGGAGGTAATGAAATCTCAGATTTCAGAATTTCTTATACCAACTTACAAAACAATGGTATTACAAAGGGCAGTGAGTTTGACCGAAACATGTTGACTTTCAGAGGTCGTACGAAGTTAAACAAAAAGCTGTCAGCTGATGCAAAGTTAAGTTATATGAGGGTGGAAGGTTATAACCGTCCTGTCAGTGGAGAAAACTATGTAAACCCAATCTACTCTTTGGTGTCAATGCCAAGATCATTGAATGTAAATGACCTGAAGGATCACCAAGGAAATGTAAAATACAAGTTCAACCCTGATCCTTTGACCTTGAACCCTTACTATGCTTTGGATGAAATGCCAAACTTTGATGAGAAGGACCGTTTTCTGGGAATGGCTTCAGTAAAGTATGAGTTTACAGAGTGGTTGAGTGTACAAGGTAGAACAGGTTTGGACTTCTGGTCAGCAGACCGTACTTCTTTAAACTTTAGAGGAGAAGACCTGAATAATGAAATGATCAATGTAAGACAGCAGGTGAAAGAGATGAACTCAGATCTGATGCTGACAGCGGAAAGACAGCTGACAGATGATCTGAATGGTAAATTGATCTTGGGAGCAAACTTGCTGAAGCAGACTTCTACTTCAGACCTGATGAGTGGTGCAATGGCTTATGAAGGAGTTTATACAGTAAACAACCTTAATCAGCCTCAGCATACCCGAACTGAGTTGGAAAAGGAAGTGGTTTCATTTTTTGCGGCTGCCAATTTTGACTACATGAACGTGCTGTTCCTTGACTTGACAGCAAGACAGGATGCTTCTTCGGCACTTCCAGGCAGAACATTCTTTTACCCTTCAGTGACCGGTGCATTTGCATTTAGTGAACTGATGAATATGGACAGCAAGCTCTTCACGTTTGGTAAAGTCAGAGCTTCTTTTGCCAAGGTAGGTAACGATACTCAGCCATATGCTACATCACCAAACCTGATATTCAGCCGTCAGGACAATATTGTAACGGTATCTACACAATCGATCAGACCAAACCCTGATCTTGTTCCAGAAACAACTTCTTCATTTGAAATTGGTACTGACTTGCGCTTCTTCGATGATCGCCTAGGGTTGGATGTAACATATTATAAAGCTACTTCAGAAGATCAGATTTATGCAGCTCAAACTTCGGAAGGTTATAGATGGATCAACGGAGGTGTAATTGAGAATAAAGGTATTGAATTCCAATTGACAGCGACACCAGTTGAGACAACCAATTTCCGTTGGAGCATGACGCTGAATGCGGCTAAAAACACCAATAAAGTATTGGAAATGAAAGATGGCTTGACCAATACATTGGTTAATGATACAGCCACTCCTTTCCAGGTTTCTGTAATCGCAGAAGAAGGTCAGCCTTTCGGGCAGATCAAGGGGAATGGATTTACCTATGATGACGCAGGAAGAATTGTGGTAGATGCCAATGGCGTACCAATTGCGAAATCTGAACAGGTACTGGGTAATATTACACCTGACATGACTGGTGGTTTCACCAATACAATCAATTATAAGAACTTCACTTTGAATGCAGCACTTGGAGCACAGTTTGGTGGAGATGTTTTCTCTGGTACCAATATGACAATGCATAGAAATGGTAACCATGCTGACACAGAAGCTGGCAGAGAAAATGGCATTCAGCAGAATGCAGTAACGGAAGATGGAAATGCTTACACTGAAGCGGTAGATGCGCAGACCTATTGGGTAGGTGTAACTAACAACCGTATTGCGGAGCCATTCGTAACGGATGCATCATTTGTACAGCTAAGAGAAGTAAGCTTGGGGTATGCGCTTCCTGCCTCACTGATGAGTAAGACTCCTTTCCAGAACATTACAGTATCTGTAGTCGGACGAAACCTTGGTTACCTGTACAATGCAGCTGAAGGTGTTGATCCTCAGTCAATGGCAGCTAGAAATATTGTAGGGGTAGAGTACCTGTCCTTACCATCTAGCAGAAGCTTGGGCTTCAACATAAACATCAAACTGTAATCAATTGAAATTGAGTTAACGACAGTCTGTTTTTTAAAATTGAATTGTATTATGAAATTATCATATAAAATAAAAAAAGCGCTTATCGCTCCTGCTTTACTGGCTGCTGCATTGGTAGCCTGTACAGACGACCATGAGGAAATGAATATCAACCCAAATGGTATTGACATTTCAAATGGTCTGACTCCTGAAATGATTGGTGATTTAGTAGCACCACTGTTAAAGACTTCCATTACTTCCATGTCATCTTATGGACATACTTATGTAGGGAGTGGTTTGGTAACAGCAAACCTTGCTAACATTATTTATGGTGTACCTAAACACCAGACATCAGTATATGCAGAGGCAAGGTCAAACCGTCTGCAAACCATGTACTGGAGTAATGCGCTCAGTACTAAAATCAGGGTAATTCAAGAGGCTTCTGACCTGTTGGAAGAGTATGAAGGTGATGAGGCTGACAAAGCAATTTTTGAAGTGATGAAGCTGAACGAGATTCTTCGTTTGGTAGATACCTTTGGTGTAACACCTTTCTCGGAATTGGGACAGTCTCTGACACCTAAATTTGAGACACAGGCAGAAGTGTATCCAGTTCTGATAGAAGAATTGGGGCAGTTGGTGGATATTCTGAAATCAAAGGAAGGAACTAGTGTTTCTTTGGCTTCAGGGGACCTTTTGTATGAAGGGGATTATCAGAAATGGGCAAAGTTTGCGAACTCGCTAAGGTTAAGAGCTGCAGTTAGGTGGCATAAGGTGTCTGATCAGGCATCCGTAATTCAGGAAATCATGAACAATCCTTTGATTGAAGCGACACCAGAAGGTGCCTTTTTTGAGACGGTGGATGATGAAAGTTTGATCTGGACGGAGATTGGAGGTATGAATGCAGCCAATGCCCTTACAAGATGGGGAGATGAAGGAAAGCCAACAGCAGGTATTCTAAATATCATGACATTTGCGGATGAGGAAATGGCGAATGATGATCCACGCTTGAATACGCTTTTCCTGAAAACCACTGTAGTGGAAAATGCAGGTTCTGCTTACTTCAATAACTTTGTTTCTAGTGCAGCCAAAGCGGAAGCATTTTACAAGCAATGGACTGTAACAGAGTTGGAAGCATTTTACAGTGATCTTCTGGAAAATAATGCAGATGAAGCTGGTGCACAAAAGATAACCAACGCAGCATCTGATGCGGCAAAGTGGGCTGATTTCTCAGGACAGTGGAATGGTCCAAGACTGGGAGAGGAATTGTCTGATGCAGAGTATTATGATGATAGAGTGTATGCAAGGCTAAATGGTGTACCAAAGTATGGTGTATGGACAAATGCGACTAAGCAAGGTATCATGCTGGCTTCAGAAGTATGGTTCCTGAAAGCTGAGGTTTATGCCAATGGTATCGTAGCAGGTGATGCAAAGACGGCTTACCTGAACGGTATTCAGTCTAACTTGGATTATTATAGTGTTGCTTCAAATGCTGCATTTGAGGAAGCTGTTTCAGTAGCGTTTGATGATGCTACAGACAAAACACTTCCAATTGTACAGCAGAAGCTGGTGACACTGTTGGATAATGGGTATGAAGCATACGCAGAAGTAAGAAGAGTAGGGTTTACAAAACTGTTTGTTGCAGATCGTGATTACCTGAAAGTGCCGAAAAA
Organism: Limibacter armeniacum; assembly: GCF_036880985.1. Taxonomy (NCBI): domain Bacteria; kingdom Pseudomonadati; phylum Bacteroidota; class Cytophagia; order Cytophagales; family Flammeovirgaceae; genus Limibacter; species Limibacter armeniacum. The sequence continues at coordinate 102,691 of NZ_JBAJNO010000006.1, read as the reverse complement.
CTATGTAGACCTGCCTGGTTCAGAGTCAACAAATAACCCTGCTGGATATTCGTCAGCGCAAGATGCGTTGCAAAACCCGTCCAACTTTTTCTGGGACTGATCATTTTCATAGTTTGTTTTATCGAGTAATTGTGGCCCCTGCTATGGACTTTGTCCGTAAGCAGGGGTTTTTATATTGTATAATGTCAATTTGATCAAGAAATAAGGATATTACGATTGATAAGAATTATCTTTGAATGCCCTTTTTTAAATAGTAAATGGGCTAATTATACCAGACTGTGAGATATATCAGTAGCAGAAAGGCTGCTGATATCTTGAACTAAGCATGATATGAAAATGAAAAAAGTATGGTTATGTCTGCTTGGAGCTTTGCTGTTGGCAGACTGTTTTGCCAGTGGTATTGACGACTCAAACAAACTGAACAGAAGAGCAGAGCAGCTTCAGGAATCCAACCCTGACAGTGCCATATACTTGGCGCAACTGGCTCTGACCACTATAGAGCAAGATGACCATCTGGAAAAAGGAAATTCCTATTGGAACCTTGCGCAGGCATACCTTTACAAGCATGATTACCATTCCGCACTGATCTATGGATTAAGGGGCATCGAGCTGTTTCAAGAAACGGATACAACCGCTATTCATCAAGAACTCCTGACAACACTTGCATGGACTTTCTATGATATGGGCAACCCGACACGTGCTTATCCCTACCATAAAAAGGCATTGGTTGTGGCAGAAAAACGAAATGATATTTACAACCAGATCAGGTACACCAATGCATTGGGGCTTGATGCTACGAGTGAGAAGCAACACGAAAAGGCTTTGAAGTACTTTCAGGATGCCAAGACACTCATGCTTCAACATGGAAGTAGGTTTCCGCATCTGGAGGCAACAATCGAAGTCAATATGGGAATTGTGTATGTCGAACTTGGTAAATGGGAATTGGCAGAACAACATTTGTTGCGTGCACTGGAAGTCAGTGAAGGGCGAGTTTCCTTACTGATCGAGTGCTACACTTATATGTCCAAGGTAAAGCTTACTTCGGGCGATACAGAAGCAGCAAGAGACTACCTTTCCAAAGCTGAAACATTGACAAAACAGACCTCCTACAGCTTTGTGCTGCTAGAGTTTTTTAAAACAAAATACCAGTTTGAAGAGCAACAAGGAAACTACGAATTAGCGTTCAAGGCACTGGATGAGTATGAGAAACTTTATGCAAAAGTACACAACCGCAATATTCAGTCTGTAATGAATTACCTGCTTCAGGTACATGAGGAGAAGATCAAGGATAGTAAGCTAATTATTGAAAAAAATAAGGAGTTGAGAAACAAGAGTATCACAATAGGGGTGTTTATTCTAATGCTGTCACTGTTACTTGTTGGAATACTTATTTACAGGAATAAAGTAAAAAATGAGAAGGAGCTATTGAGACAACAGCTGCTGGAAGCGCAATTGGAACAGACCAAACAGGAAAAGGATGAGTTAACCTATGCCTTGGATTATAAAACCAAAAAACTGGAAGAGTTGGCACTAAGTATTTCTGAAAGAAATGAAATCGTGGAGGCTATGCGATCTCAGGTCAAGAATACACAATCTCACGAAATAAAGAAGGGTTGGAAACTATTGATTTCTCTTATTCAGCGATCTGAAGGGACTAAATCATTTTCTGAAGAATTGGTCAATGATTTTATGATCAGATTGAATAAAGCATTTCCAAACCTGACAGATAAAGATACTTCACTTATCATTGACATCAGAAACAACCTGACTTCTAAGGAAATTGCAGATAAGTATCATATTGAAGTAAAGTCTGTAGAGATGAGCCGCTATAGGTTAAGGAAGAAGCTAGGTTTGACCAAAAGCCAGCAACTGAAGGAGTTTATAATGGAAATCTAACCCAAAAACCTGTAGAGTTTCACCTCTACACACTCCAAAATTCAGTCTTTTTAGAAAGTGTTCACATGTTTTTAAGTTGCTGATATTCAATTTTTTATCTGTGTAGTGTTAGCGTGTATAGATCGTGTATAGGTGTGAAACTTTTAATTGTATTGATTACATTTTTTATTTGTGTCAACAAAAGCTAACAAACAACCGGCTAGGACATGAAAATCGTTTCACACATATCATTTATAATATTAAGCTGTCTGATGGTTTTGCAGTCATGTACTGTAGAGAAAGAAGTAAAGTCAGGGGTAGACAGGTACAGTTATAAGAATATATTAAACCTGAAATCGGAACCGGATTCAGCAAATGATTATAGTATTTCGTCATTTTCTGATTTGGGGGCTTGGCATTCATTTGCCTTGCCAAAGGATAAAAACCTGATGGGAGGTTTTGCAGGACCTTTTGTAATGCGTCAGCAGCAAAGTGTCTGGATAAGCCCAAGTCTGGTGCAGCTTAGGTTGATGGATATTTCAAAAAACAAACCTGTTGATTTGTCAGAAGGAGAGGTATTGGAGAATGATTTTTATCCTGGTATACTGAAGCAGACCATTAAGGTAGAGAATCTGATTGTCAAACTTTCACTGATATATGCTGATAACCGTTCAGCCTTGCTGAAAGCTACAATTGAAAATACAGGTGGAGAAAGAAAGTTCCAGTTTGGATGGAAAGGGAATGTATTTGAAGGCAATGGTTTTATGCTTGAAAGAGATGCCAATGGTATAGCCGTACATGTAGCAAAAGATGAATATGTACATGTTCATTTCTCAAACAAAGGAGAGCATATTGTCACAGACAATGATCATTACGAATATTATAGCAATACTAAGTCGCTTGATAAAGGACAGGTTTGGGAAAGTTCAGCGGTGATTAGTTTTACCTTGTCTGAGGATGAGAATGCTAAAATGGCTAAGCAGGCTGTCTCGCATATCCAAAAGACTGATAGCTTGTTTGCAGCAAATCAGGACCGTTGGGAGCATTACCTGACAGTATTGCATCAGGAAAATGGAAAGCAGGCACTGCTGGATATCAAACAGTATGATCACTTGGCAGTCAAATCACTCCTGACGTTGATGCATAACTGGAGAAGTGCAGCAGGAGGTATCTACCATCAGGGCATTGTCCCTTCTTATGCCTCAGTGTATTTTCAGGGGCTTTGGGCTTGGGATTCTTGGAAGCATGCTGTAGCCATTGCCCCATTCGAGGGAGAACTGGCAAAAGATCAGATTAGGGCAATGTATGATTATCAGAATGAGGAAGGCATGATTGCGGACTGTTTCTTCAGGGATTCAGAAATTGAAGGCATCAACTGGAGAAATACCAAAGCACCGCTTTCAGGATGGTCAATTTACAAGGTTTTTGAAGCTACACAGGATACAGAATTCTTAAAAGAAATGTACCCGAAACTGTTGAAATACCATGAATGGTGGTACCAAAACAGGGATCATAACAGCAATGGATTGTGTGAGTACGGCTCAACAGACGGAACACGCATTGCGGCAGCTTGGGAAAGTGGAATGGACAACGCAGTCCGTTTTGACTCGGCTGTGATCATGGAAAACACAGTTGGCGCTTATTCCATCAATCAGGAATCCATTGACTTGAATGCTTACCTGTACAGCGAGAAGCTGTATATCGCTGAGATTGCTAATGTGTTAGGTGAAAATGAGGTAGCCGAAAAGTTTAAGAAGGAAGCAGAAGCGCTAAAGCAGCTGATGCACCAGACGATGTATGATCAGGCGGATGGCTTCTATTATGATATTGTGCTAGAGAATCAGGCACAGGTAAAAGTTCAAGGACCTGAGGGCTGGGCACCGCTCTATAACAACGTAGCCACAGACGAGCAGGCAAAGGGAATTGTCAAGGTGATTTTGGATTCAAACAAGTTCAACACCCTGATGCCTTTTCCGACGCTGAGTGCGGCAGACCCGAAATTCAATCCAGAAAAAGGCTATTGGAGAGGACCTGTTTGGCTGGATCAGGCATACTTTGCCATGAAAGGAATGCAGCAATACGGCTTTGAAAGTGAGGCTCGAATGATGGCTGAAAAGCTGGTCAACTCCGCTGAAGGCTTGACAACGGATGAACCGATTAGAGAAAACTACCATCCGCTGACTGGCAAGGGACTTAACGCTTCACATTTCAGCTGGAGTGCAGCACATCTACTCATGATGTTCTAAATACAAGACAAAAATATTGAACACTTCTTCCGGTGCTATGCTCAAATAGCACCCTGGAAGAGAACTGTCTAAACTTAACCTACAATGATTACAAAAGGTATTCGCATAACAAGGCATATGTTATTGACGGCTTTGTTGATGGTACAGCTTTTCTCTGCAAAAGGGCAGCAGGTTCCCGACTGGGAAAATCCAAATGTGTTTTCCGTTAACATGGAAGCACCAAGGGCGATTTTCTATACTTTCGATTCAAAGGAAGAAGCTTTGAAGAAAGACTGGCAGGAATCTTCCAACTACAAGTCGTTGAATGGCATGTGGAAATTCCATTGGTCAGTAGCGCCTACCAAAAGACCTGTGGCGTTTTATCAGGAGGATTTTGATATCAGTAATTGGGACAGCATAGCGGTTCCATCCAATATTGAGCTTCAGGGTTATAGCGCTCCCATTTACACGGATGTGCCTTACCCGTTTGATCCGAATCCACCTTTTGTACCCGTTGACCATAATCCTGTCGGGTCGTACAGGCATTCGTTTACATTGCCTTCAGGTTGGAAAAATGATCCGATATTTATCCATTTCGGGGCTGTCAATTCAGCGATGTATTTGTGGATCAATGGAGAAAAAGTGGGTTATGGACAAGGCAGTAAAACCCCAATGGTCTTCAATATCTCAAAATACCTGAGAGAAGGAGAAAACAGCATTGCAGTAGAGCTGTACCGTTTTAGTGATGGCTCTTATCTGGAAGATCAGGATATGTGGAAAATGAGCGGCATTGAGCGAGATGTGTACCTTTACAGACGTCCTGCTACCCATATCCATGACTTCTTTGTCCATGCATCATTAGACGAAAACTATCAGAACGGAATACTGGATATTCAAGTAACCCAAAAACACCTTAATGCAAATCCAAATCCAAATCCTTATCAGTTGGAAGCGGAACTGATTGGAGAATCAGGCAATATTCTTTATAGGAAGAATCAAAAAGTAAAGCCGAAAGGAGCGGTTTCTAATGTCAAATTTCATTCAGTCCTGACAGGTGTAAAACCTTGGACTGCTGAAACACCCAACCTGTATGACTTGCGCCTGACCTTGAAAGACAAGACGGGTAAAGTGCTGGAATCAACAGTTCGCAGCATTGGTTTCCGCAAGGTGGAAATCAGGAACAGGCAGCTGCTCGTAAATGGTAACCCCGTTACGATCAGAGGTGTCAACCGTCATGAGCATTCTGCTTACAATGGCAATATCATCACGGAAGCGGAGATGGTCAGGGATATTGAGCTGATGCAGCAATTCAATATCAATGCGGTACGTGCAAGTCACTACCCGAACCATGCGAAATGGTATGAGCTATGTGACCGTTACGGTATGTATGTGGTGGATGAAGCCAATATTGAATCCCACGGAATGGGTTATGGAGAAAAGTCTTTGGCAAAAGATACCACTTGGCTGGCAGCCCATCTGAACCGTACGCAAAGGATGTTGGAGCGCACCAAAAACCATCCTTCCGTGATCATTTGGTCACTAGGAAATGAGGCTGGAGATGGGATCAACTTTGAGAAAACGTCTGAATGGATCAAAAGCAGGGATCAATCAAGACCTGTACAATATGAGCAGGCAAAGTCCCTTCCGCATACTGATATCACAGCACCAATGTATGCGACTATCGATTGGATGAAGGAATACATTTCTGGTGATTATACCAAACCTTATATCCTTTGCGAATATGCCCATGCAATGGGTAATAGTGTCGGAAACTTGCAAGGTTATTGGGATCTGATTGACAGCGAGCCGAGCCTGCAAGGTGGTTTTATCTGGGATTGGGCAGACCAAACCTTTGTACAGGAAAACTATCGAGGCGAAAAATTCTACGCCTATGGCGGAGATTTGGGTTATGTGGGCATCTCAAATGATTCCTCGTTCTGTGCGAATGGACTGGTGACGAGTGACCGAAAGGTGAACCCGCATACTTGGGAAGTGAAGAAAGTCTACCAGCCATTGAAAGTGTTGGCGGATGATCCTGCCAATGGAAAATTCAAGCTTTGGAACAGGTTCAATTTTGCAACATCAGCGCATTATACCCTTAGCTATTCAATTGAGAAAAACGGGAAAACAATCAGTGAGCAGGCTTTGGAAATGCCTTTGGTACAGCCACAGGACACTGTCAACATTACTGTAGAGCTGCCTTCATTACCGGAGACTTTCGGTACTGAGTATATGATCAGGTTCCATATCAAAACGGCAAAGAAAATAGGGCTTTTGCCTGAAGGTTTCGAGATCGGATGGGATCAGTTTGCACTTCAGCAGTTTGCCAAAGAAGTGGTGGAAGCGCCTCAAGGAAAGCTGGAACTGGAAGAACTGGATGAAACGATTGAGGTTAAAGGAGAAAATTTCTCTCTCTCATTTGATAGAAACAGTGGCAATCTCTCCTCATGGACAGTGGCAGGTAAGGAGTTGTTGGAAACTCCGCTTCGCCCTAATTTCTGGAGAGCGCCAACAGAAAACGATTTGGCTTGGGATATGAGAACTAAGCTGGGCATCTGGAAAAATATTGGAAAAGCGACGCAGGCAACGTCTATCGAGACTGTCAGAAAAGACAACAGCATTGAGCTGAATATCCGTCAGCAGCTGGAAGTCGACAGCTCATCAGTTACGACGGTTTACCATATCTATGCCAATGGAGACCTTGAACTGGATGTACATTTTGACCTTGCAAACCTTCCGATTGTACCGAGAGTAGGACTTTCCATGCAGCTGAAAGGAGAATACGATCAGATGCAGTGGTTGGGTAGAGGACCATTGGAAAGCTATGCGGACAGGAAAGATGGAATGGCAATCGGTCATTATACCTCAACCGTATGGGAGCAGTACTTCCCATATGTAAGACCGCAGGAGAATGGTCAGAAAACGGATGTCAGATGGATAAGCCTGCTCAATAAGCAGCAGCAAGGCATATTGATCGTGGCAGATCAGCCACTGTCAGTGACGGCACAGCATTTTGACCCAAAACAGTTGGAGCATGATGGTATGAGAACCATGTCGCATGGTACGGATGTCAAACCCGAGAACCTGATATATGTCAATATTGACCTGATGCAGATGGGACTGGGAGGAGATACAAGCTGGGGTTGGAGAGCGCAGGCACATCCTGAGTTCAGAATTCCTGCCGCAGCTTACCATTACAGTTTCAGGCTAAGCCCGATTACAGGAACGTTCAATCCTGAGCAACAGACGGTTTATTCATACACAACTTCAAAAGAAAAATAATGGAAACACTACTGTTTCTTGGCGCAGGAATCATCATCGGTCGATTGCTTATAGGGAAAGGCATTCAGCTCGGTAAAGTTGAAAAAGCCATTGGCTTTGTGATCTGGGGACTACTTTTTTTCCTCGGGATTGCAGTCGGCAACAATTCGGAAGTGGTTACCAACCTTCACCTGATTGGTGGAAAAGCATTGGTACTGACATTGGGCAGTGTGTTGGGCAGTATCCTGTTCTCCTATTTCGTTTACCTTAAATTTTTCAGATAGCATGAAAGGAACATTCATCACTTTGGGATGCTTTGTGGCAGGTTGCGGACTGACTCTATTAGGACTAATACCGGAATTCTTTCTGGAAAATGACCTCAGCACTTACGCCCTTTACCTGCTGATGGGACTGGTTGGCTTAAGCATTGGTTTGGATACGGAATCATCCAAAATCCTGAAGTCCGCTAACCTTGGGCTGGTACTGGTACCCGTTTCCATTGGGGTAGGGAGCATCATCGGGGCAGGTGTCGCTTACCTACTGATCGGGGAAAGTTTCAGGGAAGGCATGGCTGTCGGTGCAGGCTTTGGTTACTACAGCTTGTCGAGTATCTATATCTCCAATATTTACAGCAATACGTTAGGGGTGATCGCCCTGATGTCCAATATATCACGTGAGCTGCTGACTTTGTTGCTCGCACCTGTGATCGTGAAGATGGCAGGAGGAATGTCTCTCGTTGCTTCGGCAGGTGCTACCTCTATGGATACCACCTTGCCGGTTATTACACAGTACTCAGGAAAGCAATATGTGGTGGTATCGCTGTTCAGTGGTATTGCCCTTACCATAGCCGTACCTTTCCTGATCTCGCTGATTTTATAGAAGCGCTTTAAAGAGGCGACACATTTATTTATCAACACATGCATAATTTTTACTATTTATGAATCAACTGATGTTTTACTCCAGAAATATCGGCTTCGGTCGGTATGTTGCTACTTTCGTAGTGCTCCTGCTGTTCAGTGCCAATACTTGGGCACAGGAAGGCAAAGTCATTCGAGGATCGGTAAAAGATGAAAATGGAATGGGAATTCCTGGTGCGAGTATCCTCGTAAAGGGAACGACCAAAGGAACAGTTTCCGACTATGAAGGAAAATACTCATTGAACATCCCTTCATATAACACCGTATTGACTTTTTCATATATTGGTTACATTTCTCAGGATGTGACCGTTACTGCTAATCAAACTATTTACGATGTTCAGTTGCAGGTAGATGCACAAGAATTGGATGAGATCGTAGTGGTAGGTTATGGTGTACAGAAGAAAAGTGACCTGACAAGTGCTGTTTCGACCGTAAAGGCAGAAGAAGCGAACAAGATTGCAGCAGCGTCACCTGCTCAAATGCTTCAGGGACGTACTTCTGGTGTATCTGTGATCAATGCAGGTTCTCCAGGCTCAGCTCCTTACATCAAGATTCGTGGCTTAAGCTCTTTCGGAGATGTACAGCCTCTTTATGTGATTGACGGTATTCCGGGTGGTGATATTTCCATGATTGCCCCTAACGATATCGCTTCATTTGAAATCCTGAAAGACGGTGCGGCAGCGGCTATTTACGGTTCGTTAGCTGCAAATGGAGTAGTATTGGTAACCACTAAGTCAGGCAAGAAAAATCAGCCTACAAAAGTAGATTTCAGCATGTATGCGGGTGTGCAAAAGGCAGCATCCAAAATGCCGATGGCAAATGCAGAAGAGTGGTATGCGGTGATGAAGCAATCTTATGACAACTCGATTGCAGATGGTTCACTGACTACAGCTCAATTGCCACTTTACCTTCAGCAGGGATCAGGCTTTGACCTGAACAACTTTGCCAATACGGATTGGCAGGATGCAACCTTGCAGACGGGGACTATCCAAAACTATGCAGTAGGTCTGTCAGGTGGTGGTGAATTCGCCAACTATAACCTTTCAATGAACTACTTCAATCAGGAAGGGGTAGTGATGAACACAGGAACGGAGCGTTACAACTTCCGCTACAAGTCAACTATTGAGAAAGGCAAGCTGAAGGTATTGCCAAATATCTTCTACAACCATCAGGAAACGGATAACAATACCATCAATATGGGCAATATGCTTCGCTCAATGTCAATGGTGCCGATCTATGATGAGACAAAGGAATCAGGCTACGGCTACATCAACGAATTCGATATTAGAAGTGGTGCCAACCCGGTAGGACAGTCCAATATCATTGACAGCCAAAGCGAAAAGGATCAGCTTCAGGTAAATATGGGCTTGCACTATCAGGTATTTTCCGACCTGACACTGATCGGTAACATCGGTTATGCAAAGTCATTCTACCAAAGCAGGTACTCGTTCCCGCAATACACATTGGCATCTGATACAAGACGTCAGGATCCTTACTTGCAAGAGTACAGATCAGAATGGGTAGACTTGAACTACGACTTTACTGTCAACTATTCGAAGGAATTTGATAAACACTCAGTATCGGCAATGGCGGGTATCGTAGGTTACAAGTACGACTTCCAGAATGTGGACATGAATGTAACAGGCGGAGCCATGTTTCCTGATTTTGGTGGTCTTACTCCATCTTTTGGCGGTATGCAGGCAGGTGACTTTATTGGTAGCGGAGGCTTCGAGACCGTGACCAGATTTAGTGTGATGAGCCGAATCAACTATAGCTATGCAGACAAATACCTTTTGCAGGCGACAGTGAGAACAGATGGTTCTTCCAAGTTTGGACCTAACAACCGTTGGGGTACATTCCCTTCCGTTTCAGCAGCATGGAAAATCAGTAACGAGGAATTCTTCGGCGGTCTGACGGACATCTTTACAGAACTGAAACTGAGAGGTTCTTACGGCATCTTGGGTAGAGAGACAACATTGGGTGCTTATTCAAAGCAGGCATTGGTAGAAAGCGGTTACTGGTATGTATGGAACAATATGCCGATTGGTGGTATTGCCTCATTCGAGATGGCAAATGCTGACTTGGCTTGGGAAGAATCCAAAACAATGAACATCGGTTTGGATGCAGGTTTGTTTGACGACAGGTTATATGGTACGTTGAACTACTACAGAAATGATTCGGAGTCACTGTTAATGAGAGAGCCAAACACTCCTCCTTCTGCTGGTACAGAACCTCCGATTGTCAACCTTGGTACGATCTCCAACAGCGGTATTGAACTGGAACTAGGTTTCAGAGGTAGCGTAGGTGAATTGAAATATGACCTTTCAGGAAACCTGACTACAATCAAGAATGAAGTGGTTTCATTGGGTAGCAGCGAAGGAATGTTGCCTGGTGATGATATTGCCTATGCAGGTGCACAGACATTCTCGGCTGTAGCAGCACCAGTTTCTCAGTTCTACATGTACAAGACAAACGGTATCTTCCAGTCAGAGGAGCAGGTTAATGGCTACACTGGTCCTGAAGGAGGACTGATTCAGCCGGATGCCAAACCAGGAGATGTTATCTATGTGGATGTAAACGGTGACGGTATCATTGATTCCAACGATATCACAGATGTAGGCTCACCACTGCCAACATTTGAGTATGGTTTCAATGTAGGACTGAACTACAAAGGTTTCGACCTGTCTATGTTCTTCCAAGGAGTTTCAGGAAACAAGATTCTGAATGTGAATGCTTACGAAATGGAAGCACCTAACTCAGGTTTCAATGTTTCTTCAGACCTATTGAATGCATGGACACCAACCAATACAGGTACGGATATCCCAAGAAACGTACAGGTGGATAATAATAACAACTACATGATGTCTGACAGGTTCCTTGAAAACGGTGCTTACTTCAGAATGAAGAACATCCAGATCGGATACGAGCTTCCAAAAGCTACACTGAGCAAGATCAACTTCTCAAAAATGAGAATTTATCTGAATGCGGATAACCTGTTCACGATCACAGATTACAAAGGTTATGACCCTGAAATCGTTCCATCCAATGCCCTGACGCAAGGTATTGATTACGGAAGATACCCGATGTATCAGACATTCACTGCTGGTGTTCAAGTAACCTTCTAAAATTGACAAACCATGAAAAAGCTATATACATATATCGTATCGATGATGCTGGGCTTGACATTGCTAAGCTCATGCGACAACTACTTGGAGCAGGTTTCTCCTGATCAGCCGACTACTGACCAGACTTGGGTAAGCTACGAGGCTGCCGAAAAATATTTGGCAAGTGCTTATTCCTATATGCAGGCAAATGGCTGGAGGTACCATGAGTACTTCTATCTTCCGCAGAACTTCAGGGCAGACGATATCCAGCCGGAAAACGGAACTACTGCTTGGAACTATCTAGCACGTATTGTTGGCTTCAACAATACGGCTTCTGACGGTGTTCCTGCTGTAATGTGGGATTACTGGTACAAGGGACTCAAGCTAACCAATGATGTAATCGCCAATGCGCCTTCCATGGAGATGATCTCTCAGGAAGAAAGGGATGAACTGGTGGCAGAGGCAAAGTTCCTTCGTGCTTGGTACCATTTCAACTTGTTGAAGAACTTCCACAATGTGATTCTTGTAACGAATGTTGCCGAAACTCCTGAGGAATTGCAGTTGCCAGCTGTATCAAGAGCAGAAGTTTACCAGCAGATTGAGGAAGACCTGATGTTTGCAGCAGCAAACCTTCCACTGAAATGGGAGCAGGAATATTGGGGTAGGGCTACAGCCAATGCAGCCAATGCTTATTTGGGAAAAGTCCTGCTTTATCAAGGTAAGTGGCAGGCTTCACTGGATGCCCTGAACAAAGTGGAAGGACATGACTTGGTAAGTGCTTCAGCATTCAGGGGTATGTTTGACGGTACCAGTGAGGTAAATGAGGAAGTGATTTTCTCAAGAGGTTATACAAGTGAGCAACTGGATGCCCTTTCACTTTACCACCAGCTGGGTGTGGCAATGGCACCAGGAGAGTTGAACGGTGGCTGGTACATGGCGTCCATCTCTGAGTACTTTATGGGTGCGCTGGAAGCAGGGGATATCAGAACTGCTGCTACGGTATTGCAGAATGGTGAAACTTTCGATGGAGAAGTGATCAACTTCAACAACCCTGACTTTAAGATGATGATCAAGTATGTGGAATCACTGGATGCCATCACGACCAACAGAAGTACAGTGGACTTGATCTTTATGCGTTATGCAGATGTAATGCTGATGCAGGCAGAGGCAATGTATGAACTGGGTAATGACACAGAGGCACTGGCAAAAGTCAATAGCATCCGTGAAAGGGCAAACCTTGCAGCGCTGACAGGTGTAACAGGTACAGCCTTGCAGGATGAGATCAGAAAGCAAAGAATGATCGAGTTGGTAGGAGAAGGACAAAGATACTACGACTTAGTAAGATGGGGAATTGTAAAAGATCAGCTGAATGCAGCTGGTCAGAAGTATGCTGACAATTTTGAGGATAAGCACGAGTATTTCCCGATTCCATTAGAAGAGGTACAACGTAACCCAAATATAAACCCAACGCCTGGATTCTAGGGCAAGAGTCTAGTCTAATTCAGAGCAATAAGTTAGCTAGCAAGCAATTAGCCACCTCATGTTTGGGGTGGCTATTTTATTTGTGAATCGCTCAGCAGTTCAACACAAAAATGGCAAGAGTTTTTTTTATCCCTTTGGACACCCTACCTGAAAGGGCGGTATAATCCATATTTTAGGTTAGTTATAATTTAAAATTATGGTTTAATGTCTGAAAACAGATATTGTAATCCATAATAAGTGCCAGTCAGGAAAATGCTACCATGTGACTCATTTTCAAAGTTCTGGTATTTCCATTGAAGACCACTTGCCTTATTTTTTTCCAGAATTTCTGTAAAGTCTGCCTGTAGTGCCTTTGCATCCTCATGTGCTACTTTTCTTCTGGAGGCGTGCTTTCCTGCTCTGGCAAAATAGAGTTTTGTTCCTTGCAAACTTAGTTTTGAGATCAGCGTATCCGATTGGGATAAAAGCAATTGATCATCCCACCAGAAGCTTGGATCAAGTGCCAGATAATCTGTAAACAATGCAGGGTGATGCAGTAAGGTATGTACGGTAAGCAAACCACCAAATGAATGTCCGATCAGTACACGTTTCTCACTGGTACGGTAGCGGTTTTCAATCTCAGGAATCAGTTCCTGCTGAAGGAATGCGATAAAGTTTTCCCCACCTCCACTGTTTTCCTTGGTGGCATTGCCACGAACACTAACCGCTTTGGTAGGAGTTAAGTCTCTGGTTCTATTTGTATTGTTAATCCCTACAATGATTACCTCAGGAAAATGTGCTCTTGGACCTCTATCCAGAAAGGCATGGATTCCCACCGTTGTTTTAAAGTTCTGTTCCCCATCCAGCAAATAGATAACAGGGTATTGTTTACTTTCTTCTGAAGTGTAACCTGTAGGAAGGCTGACCCAATAGTCCCGATTCTCATTCAGTATTTTAGAATGCAGCTGTTGTTTTTTACCCAAGACGAGTACACTGTCTGTTGATTGCGCGAAACCAAGGTTAACCGCTCCTATCAATATTAAAGACAAAAAAAGTTTCTTCACGTTTATCAAGTTTACTATTGAATTAAGAAATCCCAAAGAAATAAAAAAAGCCCCGAACGAATCATTCAGGGTTTTCCAATTGAAGGAATTTTCATGAAAAAAGCTTTATTAAAAACTACCTATTACACTATGCACTTTTTTCATTCTGTTCCTGTATTGATATATCACCAAATTTTAGATAAAACACACTTACCTAATTTCGTTGGTAGCCATATTGACTACATACTTTTCAGTTTCTTCATAAAGTCCCGAAAGGCTGGAGCAAATGCTTCAAACAGCGGGTGATTACGGTTTTTAAGCATCACCTCACTAAACAGCTTAAGCCCAATGGTAAACTCTACAGACTGTTGTGGGTTATCAAACAGGTTCTTTTCCTTTGACCTTTCGATAAGCCCAAAAATTTCGTCATGGTTATCAAATTCCAGTTCAATTGCTTTTTCCAGTTCAGGTTTTTCACCATTGGCAAGTGAAACCAGATTCAAATTCATTTTGTACTTGTTTGCTCTTTTGTTCATAGCTTTTTCTGTTGGCTGATTTGAAATATGTTTATCACGGATAATTTTGAATGATGAGGCTTTTACTCTTTCTAATAACAATCTATCCGGATTTGTTGCTTCTTCTGATAGTAGCTTAAGTTATGTCCGTTGTGGTTGAATACAATTTTTTCAAGTGTTTGCATTACTTCCTGTTGCATGGCAATAGAACCGCAAACCATGATTACGCCATTTTCATCAAGTGTCTGGGCAATTAGCTGCTGATCTTTTTCGATCAAATGCTGAACATAATTACGTTCCTTTTCAACTCTGGAATAAGCTGGTGCAAATCGGGTTAAATGACGCTCTTTCAGGTTGTTTTCAATACTGTATCGGTAGAGTGCGTATGATGCTTCATTTCTTCCACCCCAATATAAATGAGTCTCAATCTGCTTGCTGTTTTGGGAAAGCATTCCAAGAAAAGGGGCAATGCCGGTTCCCGTACTGATCATCACCACTTTTGATGCTTTGGTGGGGAAGTGAAAGTCTTTATTGGTTACAATGCTGGCATTGAGCAGTTCGCCGCAACTAAGGTTGTTTAAATAGTTGGAGCAAATACCCTTTTCATGTCGTTTCACACTGAGCAAAATCGTTTGCTCTTTTGTAACTGCCATCGAATACAAGCGTTCGTGTTCATCTTCAGATGGATAAACCGCTAGGAGGTCACCGGAAGTCAAACGCAGTTTCTGCATGGGTTGAAGCTGGATCAGGAATGTATCATCAGGATTTTCAACAGCAGCAGTTTTTTGGATGACCTTGAAAGTGTACTGCTTCTTTTTGGTGGTTTCTATTGGGCTTTTTGCAGGAAAATCCAATGTCAAACCGATACATTTTTCCCATTCTCGCCCCCAATGTCGGTAAGCCTCCCAAGAGCGGTTGTTAATGGTTTGTACCTCCAGTAGTCGTGAACTTAGCGTATCCTTGTAAAGCATTTGGTCTACATCCAAGGCAAACTGGCAGAAGTCAGCGTATGCCAATGAGCCAAACCCAACTACAGAATACGTATAGGGTTGAGTAGGAGGGAACTTACTGAAAAGTGCTACAAACTTGTTGGCATTGGCTGGTGCTTCTCCTTGTCCATATGTGGAAGTGATCACAATCAGGTGTTCCATCTTCCTGAACTCTGAGAATCGGTTCATTTCTGTAATAAATGACTTTTCACCTATCTCCAGCAACTGGTTTTGTAACTGCATGGCGAATGGGAGTGTACTACCAGTTTCTGAACCTACCAGAATAATATATTTACAGTCATCCTTTTTGAAAGTGTTCTTCAGTTTGGTGCTTTTACGTTTGAGCGTAAGGGCAAATCCTGAGTAGATAAAGAACAGGATACCACATGCCGAAAGTCCCAAGATGATTGCCCATCCTACATTTCCTTGACCGGTATGGAGCGTCAGGCTCAGCTCGGAAAGTAACGTTACCAAAGGGTAGCTTTGTTCACTCAGGATCTCTCCTGTCAGTTGGTTTACCAGTAATTCTTTGTTCGTTAGCTGAAGAGTATAGTAATCTTCTACATCTTCTGAGAAAGGAAACTCTAATACTCTTAACGCAGACAGCTTTGTGGTTTTAAATATTGGGAATGCGCTATAGTCAATTTTGGGTGTTTCAGAAATATGCTCAAAATCAATGTTATGTGAAAGGGGGGCTTCTTCTGGAATTATGTCAAAACGCTGTAATGAGAGGTAGGTGCCGCTTAGCGTAATAATCAGGATTGGGATGAGGGATATCCTGCCCAAGTAAATATGGTAGTATTGGTAAAAGCTTTCTTTCTGGATTGTGGCAAAAAAATGCTTGATGCCCTGTTGTCTTTTAAGGATGAGGATAATGCCAGTAACTGTGATCAGTAAAAGCAAGAAAGCAGAAAGCCCGACAAAAAAGCGACCAAGTCCTTTCAGGAACAAAGACCTGTGAAGACTTGTGGCAAACTCAAATAGTGGTGCCTTTTCAACTACTTCGCCTAGCTTTTCACCAGTAAATGGATTGACATAAAAGTCTCCCATATTACCTGCCTGATCAATGGCAGACACTGCTACAAAACCATTGTGATCTACCTTGAGACTCAGTATTTCAGCATAGGTGGACTTGAGATGAATTAAGGTCTCTGCCAAACTCAAATCAGCTGCACCTGCGATACTGTAACCCATCATCTTGTAAGTGATAGGCTCAAAAGATAGGACTATCCCCGTCAGTGCGGCAATCAGTACAAAAAGGAAAGAGGATACAGCCAAAACCAGATGGCTGTATCTCCAGATTGAAATAATCATTTATTTGTCAGTTGGTATGCTATTAGTTCGGTATCATACGGATATAGCGTATATATCCCTTGCCATCAAACTTACCTTTGACGGTTTCAGCAGTGAGTGGAACTTCTACATCGTCCACAAAATACTTTTGATCTTCCACGGCTGTTTCGAACCTAAGTTTATAGCCAGCGTCAATTTTGTCACTGTCCAGTTCGATAACACAAACAGTTCTTTCACCTCCTGAGATGGTAGCCCCACTCATGCCGTCTATATCAGTTCTGTTGTTGTCAAAGAAATGCCACCAGTTAGTCAGGTCAGGATACCATTCCTCATCCTTACCCATCACATAAAGTGTTTTCTCATATTCCCCATCTTGGTCAATCAATGAAATGACCATGTAAGCACCTTCACCTTTGTAGTTGGTTAACTGAACCATACATTTGTAGGAAGTACTTGTGTTAGTCTTTATGGGCATCCAACTGAACAGGAAGATGCTCAACAGTACCCATACGAATTTTTCCTTTAGCATATTCCTTATTTTAAGAAAGTGATATTAACCCCTTTAGCCTGAAGCAACTCATTCTCGTTTGCCAAGTCGTAAACAGTCTCTTCAAAAGCCGTTTTTACCTTTGTATCAGCACCGATCTTGATCAGGTATTTAAGAATGACATCATCGGTAGCTTTCATGGCAGCGATTTGCAAAGGAGTCGTACCTTCGTCATTTGTTTGGTTGACATCCACTCCCAATGCTTGTACTGCTTTCAAAAGATTCAGGTCGTTTATCTCAGCAGCCAAATGGAAAAGGGTATTGCCTTTCGCCTGCTTTGCTTTAGGATCAAAGCCATTTTTTTGAAGGAGTTCGAGTTTTTCATTGAATGCCCCCTTGTTATTTGGGCGGTAAGACTGAATCAGGTAAAAACCTACATTGTTTCCTTCCTTGTCCTTATGGTTGACTTCAGCACCTTTACTGATCAGGTAGCTCACGACTTCTCCCTTGTTGCCTTTAACGGCATTGGTAAGCGCAGTCTCTCCATCCTTGTTGCTGGCATTGATGTCTTTGGACTTTTCCACAATAAAGCTGACAACCTTAAGGTTATTGCGTCCGGCAGCGTTGATCAAGGCTGTATTGCCATCCTTGTCTTGCTTGTTTACATCTACACCTTTGCCAATAAAGTAGCGGATTACATCTGTATCTTTGGCTTTGCCAGCCAACAGGTGCAGTGGTGTCTCGCCTTCTTTGGTTACCACATTGGCTTGAAGGCCTTTTTTCTCCAGATATTCAAATACTGAAAGTGGGTTGGAGCTTCTTCTGGTTCCTTTACTTGCCGCAATCATGGCATTGGAATTCGTGTATTTAACTCCTTTTTCGATCAGGATATCCATCATTTCAGTATTGCCTGTTTTGGCAGCATAATAAAATGCACCATTTCCGTCTTTGTCCTTACTGTCCAAGTCCAAACCTTTTGAAATGAAGTAATCCACCATAGCAAAGTCCTTCAGGTGAGGAATCAGCAACAAAAGGGAATTGGCACCGTCATGGTTGGTTTCAGTGATTTTGGAACCATGTGCCAATAGGTAGTCGTACATCTCAGGGTTTTGTTTGCCGGTAGTTGCTGCAAAATTCAAAACTGAGTAACCGTGGTCGTCTACAAGACCAGTGTTAATATTGTGGTCAACCAGATATTTTACCAGTTCCAGATTGTCTTTGTTGGCAGCCCAGTGTAGATAGTTTCTTCCATCATGGGTGATCGTGTTGATGTCATTTCCTTCCAGGGACAACAGAAATTCAATTGTCTCAGTTGGCATATTGTTCAGAATGGCATAGGTAGTCCCATTGAAGCTGCGGTTGTTAAGCTCTAAAGGATCATAGCCTTCTTCTATACTGTTTTTTACCTCTTCAATTGAGGGCGTTTCACTCCAGTAATTTCTATCCAGAAACACATTCTTGGATTGTGCCTGTAAGAAAAGAGGAGCACATATCAAGGCTGCACAGAAGCCGTATATTGCCTTTTTCATGATCAGATGATTAAATAGTTACTATTATTAAAAATGAGGAATTGGAATTGGGTGGCTCTAGTAAACAGTAGGAATAGTCAGTTGCTACGAATTAGCATAAATAGACAACGACTATTGACCTACTGTATCACCAAATCAATTATTCGAGATCCCTTATTCAGTTTCCATGATGCCAATTGCATTGACTGCAGTAGCTTCTACAGTAATGCCTTTCTCTGCTGTTGCAGTCGCTGGGTCAATTACGTAGATAGCAGGGTACTCACCATCTACAGTAATTGGGAAGTAAAGTTTGCCTTCGTAAGACATTGGTAAACCTGAGTCTGTAATGCTGTCCTTGGAAAGGAATCCTGAGAGCCAGTTGAAGGTCTTATCTTCCATCTTTACAATACCATATTGTGTGGCAGGCGTATTGGTTGTCACTTCCAACTCGTTGTAGAACTCCAACAGGAAGTAGTCTTCTGTGATGTGCCATACCTGTCTGAAGTGGTATCCGTCAGATAGTGCTTCAATATTGAAGTAGTAGCTATCATCAAAATCGGTTGCTCCACTATTGATTCTCAAGGCGCCACAAGGTTTGGTTGCAGTGGTCTCGAATGAGCCTGAAAATACATAAGCATTTCCCTTATCATCTTGATTGATTTGCGAATAGTACTGGGAACGGTAACGACCTGATGCATAGCTCAATTTGTCGGACCTGTAAACTCTCTTGATATTAAGGTCTGCATCAAGTGCAGCTACCCAACAGCTGTCAGGATACAGCACAGAGCCAGAACTTCCACCTCCTTCAGCAGTGGCTTTTGGTGTAGAAGCGACCACACCCGTCAGGAACTCACCATTGCCCATATCAACAATACCTGAGAACGTAACCTGCTGTCCATCTACGATTTTATCCAGCGTCTCAATGGATTTGCTCGACATGGAAAGTTGTCCATTTTCAAAGTTGATGATATTGAAAGTGGCGCCATCCGAACGCTCATTGCCATCGTTATCTAGCAAAGCATTTCCTTGATCGTCTGTCAGAGTCTGACCACCTACACTGGTAATGGCATTACTCTCAAAGAAGCCGTAAGAAGTGAATCGTGAGGTAATTTGGAATGAACCAATACTCTGCATATTGCCATATGCATCAAGCTGATAGCCTAACCCGATGCCTGGCTCTCCTTGTGCATAAACAAGTCCTATGGCTACAGATGGCTCATGGTTGAAAATCCATCTGTAGTTGGTTTGTTCAAGCTCAATCCCTTGTCCGGCTAGAGACAAGTCTCCTGAGTTGATGTCATCAGTAGTTAAAACATATTCTGCGGACTCTCCATTGGCAGAGATAAAAAAGGTTGGTTGTGATTCTGTGATCTCAGGTGTCGGTTCTGAAGTATCCTCTTTATCATCACTGTCACAGGCTACAAGTGAGAAAGCCATATAAGCGGATAGTCCGTAGGCGAATAGTCGTTTTATATCAGTCATTTTAAATGGTTGATTTTGAATTTGTTATTT
The DNA here is from genome assembly GCF_036880985.1 of Limibacter armeniacum. Classification (NCBI taxonomy): domain Bacteria; kingdom Pseudomonadati; phylum Bacteroidota; class Cytophagia; order Cytophagales; family Flammeovirgaceae; genus Limibacter; species Limibacter armeniacum. The sequence goes on along the minus strand of NZ_JBAJNO010000006.1, from coordinate 82,501 downwards.
ATTTAATCGTTATGCTTAGTGAAGTAATATCTTAGCTTGGCAGAGAAACTACGCCCCGGCTTTTGCAAGCTGTAGTTATCGTATAGCAGTTCATCAGTAAGGTTCTGTACTTCCAGAGAGATATTGTAGCGACCGTTTTTCAGTATATAGGTAAGCGCTAGGTCGTGTGAGAGCTGTTCGGGAATTACCTTCTTATCCCTTGATCCCCCCTCGCTTTCCCATTGGCGGAAAAACTCATGTACATAATTCAGGAAGTAGCTTACAGTAAGTGAGTTCCCCTGTTTGCCAGTAAATTCATAACTGGTAAAAGCATTGCCGAACAAGTAGGGTAGGTTAGGCATCCTGTCTTTATAGTAGATCAGTTTTTGGCCACTTGGAGAGAACTCTTCCATATTGCGGATATTCTGGTAGCTCATATTACCACCCAAAGAGAATTGGTTATTGTAGTAGTATTTCGCTTCCAAGTCGATGCCTAGGTTAAGTACCTTGCCGTGGTTGGTGTAGTAGGCTCCTCCGTATTTTTGTTCAATCTGCCTTCTGATATAGTCTCTTGTGTCACGGTATATAAAACCGGCATCAAGGTTTATGCTATGTAGTTTTGATTTTCCGAAGGAAGGATTGTAGCTCACATTAAAGTTGACGTTGTTGCTGTTTTCAGCTTTGAGGGTGACAGTACCCACCTCCAAAACCTCGTCTCCAAACAATTCTGTTTCTGATGGCAGACGATAGGTCTTTTCAAAGGATGCTTTTAATAGCAGGTTTGGTGTCAGTTGGTAGTTGGTGACCAGTCCGTAACCTGTTGTATTGAAGCTTCTGGTTTGACGTTCATATTGGGCAGTAGTAGTTGAAGTGGTATCTACAGGGCCTGTTACAGAGACAAAGTAGTTTTTACCAAAAGCAGCAGTATTCCACTTTTTATTTACCTGATAACGATAAGAGATACCCAATACATTTTTGAGGTTCGATCGTTTGATGGAGTCGATGGCAGCACCGGTTTCAGCTGTTGCTTTTTCATCTGTGTTCTTTCTGGCATAGGTGCTGAATACATTATTGAGTGCAAAATGGTGTTTGTCATTTGGCGAGTACGTAAGGTTGGCGGTAGCGACGCCACTGTTGTTGCTATACTTGCCCAACGAATAGTCTCCTTCACCTTTGGATGATTTTATCCTGTATTCACCATTCCAGTTGTACTGTCTTGCTACCGTGTCAATATTCACATTGTTCACTTGGCTGTAATTCGCTGTAAGTGAAAACGTCAGGTCTTTGACAAAGAGGTTGTTTTTGAAATATTCCAGTGAAGGCATAATGGTAGTTGCCTCTCTCTTTCTGCCGCCATATACGATCTTCATGATGTTGGCATGCTGAATATCAGCTTCCATTTGGGAAAGCGTTAACCCCAGTAACAGTCGGTCAGCCCAAGGTTTTTTCTGTACACCTATTTTACCAACAACTGATTCGTTGTGGTAGGTATCATGAAAACGCCTGAACCAATATTCTTCAGTGGAGTAGACACCGTCATTAATACCATCTTCATTGACATCCAGCAACAGGGATTTTACCTTATAGTTATTGTCTGAATAGCTTTGGAAGGCATTGATGCTGAAAGTGAAACCAGACCTTGAAGTGCTACCAAAGTTTATACTGGACTTATGTGTATTGAATGACCCATATGAGTAGGAGGCATCCAAGTAGGTATTTGAAGTCTTTTTAGTGACAATATTGATGGCACCTCCCAAGGCATCTGAACCCAATTCGATAGGTACTACACCTTTATAGATCTCAATTCTGTCGGCTAGGTTGATGGGAATATTGTTGATATTGAAAGCAGGACCAAAGTTATTCATGGGGATACCGTCCATAAATACCTTTACATGTTTGCCCGAAAAACCATTCAGCATAATAGAAGTACGGGAGCCTTGTCCACCAGACCTTCTTATCCGGATGCCGGAAACTTTTTCCATCGCTTGTGACAAGTCCATCGAACTGTTTTTCAGCTTTCCTGCATCAATGGCTACTACGTTATATGCTGATTCGTTGACCTCTTCTACAATGGATTTGCCGGCAACCGTTACTTCATCCAGTATCATGTTCGGGTCAAATGCCAAGGTCAGGCTCAGATTGTTGGTTTGTCCTGTCTGAACGACTATGTCTCTTACCTGATTGATGTACCCAATACTTGTACAGATAACTTTGTAGTCTCCAGCTGGAGCTGCCAAATGGTAGAACCCTTCCTTGTCTGTTGTGGTGTGGTAATTTGTGTTTTTCAAAAAAACATAGGCATCAGCAAGTGGTTTTCCCTCTTCAGATAGCACAGTTCCACTGATCTGACCTTTGGACTGTTGGGCAAACAAGTCTGAGGTGAATACGCAAGCACAAAAAATCGTGCATATGACTAAAAAATTTTTCAGCTGGAATATCATTTTTATTTAAACTAATTCTAAATAACTTTGACAAAAGTATTAGGAGGAGAGGTAATCATAGCTTCGGTATTGGAAATAAAAGTTGCGGTAAAAGTAATATGGTTCTAAAATCAGAATTGGAAAATGAAGGGTTGTCCTTGTTTGAGTTGGACCTCAGGCAGGCTTCAAATGAGCAGGGGATACAGACAAAAAGCATCCAGGTTAATCAAGAGGGAATTAGGATGGAAAGCCAATTGAGTTATACATCTGACCTTTGTATTATTCAGTCAACCTTTTCCAATAAAAAAGACCTTACTGACCTGTTCAGCATAGAAGGGGAGTATATCAAGATTGTATATTCTGCAAGTGGTGGTACTACAATCAATGATACCGATACGAGTTATTCCACAAATCCGGGGCATTTTAAGTTGGGCTATGGCAAAGACACAAAACGAAGCATTTTGATGCCAAAAGGGAATGACACTTCATATACCATTATCCTGATTAAGTATGCATACTTCTTATCCTTGCTTGAAGGAGAAGAGTGGGCATGTAATAGTGCATTTATCAAAGAGATCAAAGCCAACAAGCTGCCATCAGGAGAAATCAATTTTCCTATCTCTTTTCCACTCCACCATATTATCCATGAAATAACAAACGCTAAGTGGAAAGTGAAGGAGCGTATTCATTATTTCAACTTGAAAATAAAGGAGTTACTCCTTTCCCTTTATTGCTTTGAGCAAGAAAGTAAAGAAACAATTGAAGGGGTAAATGCTGAAATGTTAAGGAAAATAGAAGAAGCCCATGATTATATCGAGGCTAATTTCAGAAAGACTCCTACTATCAAGGAACTCTCAAAGCGTGTGTTGCTGAATGAGCTTCAGTTGAAACAGGGCTTCAAAAAAGTATATGGAACCACTATCAGGTCTTATATCATAGATTTAAAAATGCGGGAAGCCATTTTGATGTTGAAAGATTATAAAATCAATGAAATAGCGGAAAGTCTGGGATACAATAGCCTGTCTCACTTTATCACCACCTTTAAAAAATACTACGGTAGTTCTCCCAAAAAATTCAATAAGTAGATTTGTATGTAAATAACACGTTGAATAGTAAAGCCTTATGGAAGGTGACCATAAGGCTTAAAACTAAAGCCAGTGAATAATTACAGGATTTCTAAACTGCAATTTATAACATAACTGTAGGCGTAAGTAATTTGTTTCTAAAGCTTTCACTTTTTAAAAGAAATACAGAAAGAAAGCATTCCAATTTTAATTTGAGATGATCAGTAAGCGCTATTGAAGTGTTTTTATACAAGCATTCAGTCACTATTACTTTGCCTTTAACCTCAATTATTTGACCATTCATCTCAATTTTTTGTTTCTACCTGCCTGATCCATTTTGTTTGTGATCAGAAGCTAATGGTTTCATAATTAAAAACTTGCTTCTTTCAAGGTAAATTAAAAATCGTGATAAACACTTTAAAATTGAATTTGCTAAACACGATAGTATCATAGGTGAAGATAAATAGTAATGCACTGTTTTTTAGCGCTTTGATACTAATGCGTGAGCAACTGCGTGTGTGTTTATTCAAAAACTTCAGGTCTTTCTGTTTATGTGAGTTTAGATAGTGTATCAGTATTTATAGTGTACGCTTGCCAAAGTAATATGACCTATCATGATGAAGCTTTTCCCATACGTTGTGTGGGGTGGTGAGTCCAAGGAATATGGTGGAAATTAAATAACTATACTAGCACTAAAAGCCATGCCTCGGATAAAATTTGGGTGTTGCGACTGCCTGACTTAGCGTAGAGCAGTAAGCAGGCAGGAGCTCATCCCAAAACCGAGTTGTATTGTTTTCCTGTCACTTTGAGTGTGTTTGGAATAAAAAATGTTTTTGCAACATTGTTGCATGTGTTTTATGTTTGTGTACTTTTGTAAATGAGACATAGTCGCAAATATAAAACGCCTAATACATGAAAAACCAAACACACTTTGAAGTAATCATAATAGGAGGAAGCTACTCAGGTCTTTCCGCAGCCATGACATTGGGTAGGGCACTAAGAAGTGTTCTGGTTGTTGATGGAGGAAAACCTTGCAACAGGCAGACGCCATATTCGCACAACTTCCTGACGCAGGATGGGGAAACACCTCAAGCAATTGCAGAAAAGGCAAAAGAACAGGTGCTGAAGTATGACACAGTTAAATTTCATCAGGGATTTGTAACAGGCTGTGAGAAGAAAGAAGACCGTTTTGAAATTGTCTTACAGTCAGGGGAAAGCTTTACATCAAGTAAAATTCTGTTGGCATCAGGCATCAAGGATGAGTTACCCGATATTGAGGGGTTTGCCGCTTGTTGGGGGATTTCAATTATTCATTGTCCTTATTGTCATGGATATGAGGTAAGGCAAAAGAAGACTGGAATATTAGCCAACGGGGAGATCGGGTTTGAAAAAGCAAAGATGATTACCAACTGGACAAGTGACCTGACCTTATATACGAATGGAAAGTCCACTTTGACAAAGGAGCAATCCGATAAGTTGGGAGAGAAAAATATAACTGTAGTAGAAGCAGAAGTAGATATGATCAGCCATGATAATGGTCAGCTTCAGCAAATCGTCTTTAAGGACGGGACAACTGAGTCTCTGGATGCCTTGTATGCTGTCATTGGTTTTTCACAGAGCTCCAATATACCAGAAATATTGGGCTGTAAGTTGACAGAGCAGGGGCATTTGGAAGTAGACAGCTGGCAGAAAACAACTGTAGAAGGGGTGTTTGCTTGCGGAGATAATATAACGCCAATGAGATCAGTCTCCAATGCGGTATATACAGGGTCTTTTGCTGGGGCTGTCATCAACAAAGAGTTGACTGAGGAAAGTTATTAGATTGCACCGTTATACTTTTTCAACTTGTATGTAATATTTGTGTTTAAAACGATGTTTAAAGAGGGGAATTTTTTTCCCCTTTTTTTCTTTTGAAATACCTGTAAGGTCGGTCTCAGTAGAGAAGGGAATTTCCTTTGGAGATGATTTGCTATATTTGATTTTCGCAAATAAGGCTTGAGGAAAGATGAATATAGAAAATAAGTCTCTGGAAGATTTCTACAAGGAAGCAGCAATTTTTACAGGCAAGGATATCGAGAAGTTATTGCCACCGGGTATCAACAAGGAGATCGGGCATTTCAATGTGTTTGACATCGCTGATACGATAAGGGAAGTCAAGCGAAAACAGGAAATGCCTTACAACCGGCGAGCATACTATAAGATCAGTCTAATCAGGGGGAAAAACATGGCTGAGTATGCAGATAAGGTGATTGATGTAAAGAAAAATGCATTGCTTTTTGCCACTCCCAAAGTACCTTATCATTGGGTGCCTCAAGATGATAATCAGTCAGGGTCATTTTGTGTATTTACAGGAGAGTACCTCATGAAGAATAAAAGTGGGGTTGTATTGGATGACCTGCCCATTTTTAAGTCTGGCGGTTACCCAGTCTTTGAGATAACCGATGAAGAGGCAGATGAGATTGCACTTATATTCCGGAAAATGAAAAAGGAAATCGCTTCTGACTATGAGTTCAAATATGACCTGATCCGTAATTATGTATTGGAACTGATCCACTATGGGCAAAAGCTACAACCTGCATCAGTATTGCACTCAAGCCAAAATGCAGCAGTCCGTATCATCACCCTTTTTATTGAGTTGCTGGAGCGTCAGTTTCCAATAGAGTCCCCTAATCAGAAACTGATTTTACGTTCCGCCAAAGATTACGCTGAAAGGCTTGCCGTCCATGTAAACCACCTCAATAAGGTACTGAAGGAAAATACAGGTAAGACAACGACTGAAGTAATTACCAGTCGCATACTTCAGGAAGCGAAGATCCTTCTGAAACAGACTGACTGGAATATCTCTGAAATCGCTTACAGTTTGGGGTTTGAGGAAGTGGCTCACTTTTCAAACTTTTTCAAGAAGCAGACGACAGTAACCCCTTTAGCATACCGTTCATAAATCCACAGGTTTGAATTTTGCAATCAATGATTTGATGTTTGCAAACCACTGCCCTACTTTTTGACTGACCTTTGTTTCAATAAGTTTTAGTAATTGAAAAAGGTTAAAAGATGGCAACGACAAAAAGTAAAATTGCATTGGTTACTGGCGGAAGCCGTGGTTTGGGAGAGAATATGGCTATCAGCCTGGCAAAAAAAGGCATTGATGTAGTACTGACCTATCACAGTAATCAGCAGAAAGCAGAAGCGGTGGTAAAAGAAATTCAGTCACTTGGACAGCAAGCTTATGCTTTTCAGTTGGACACCAGCAATGTAAGTCAGTTTGAGGGCTTTATACAGCAAATGTCTGATAAGCTAAAAGCAGAAACAGGCAGTTCAAATTTTGATTTTTTGATCAACAATGCTGGTACAGCCCTTTATGCTCCTTTTGCAGAAACTACAGAAGAGCAGTTTGACGAAATGGTGAATATACACCTGAAAGGGGTGTTTTTCCTGACACAAAAAGCTTTGCCATTTCTCAATGATGGTGGACGCATTATCAATATCTCATCTGGACTTGCCCGTTTTTCTTTTCCAGGTTCTTCGACATATGCCTCGATGAAAGGGGGAGTGGAAGTATTGACAAGGTATCTTGCCAAAGAGTTGGGTGGTCGTGGTATTGCTGCCAATGTGGTAGCACCTGGCGCTATTGAGACAGACTTTGGGGGAGGTAGAGTAAGAGATAATGAAGGAGTAAATAGTCAGATCGCAAGTGTTACAGCTTTAGGACGTGCGGGTTTGCCTGATGATATTGGTGGTGTAGTCGCTTTCCTGTGTTCGGAAGAGGCTCGTTGGGTGAATGGTCAGCGCATAGAAGTATCAGGAGGGATGATGCTGTAAGCAGGCTGGTATTTATTGAAACTCGGAAGCGATTTGGGTACAACCCAGATCGCTTTTTTTGGTCTATAGCAAGCCGTTTTCAAAGTAGGTCTTCTTCAGACAACTGAATTGAAGCATGTTCTTATCCGTAATTTGTTATCAACCTTCAGGAATTTGTGTTCATAAATAAAGGCACCGTCAAAGACCTTTGTATCAGATGAGATGACATAGTTTAAAAGACTTGAATTCTGAAAAATATATTTCGATAACGGAAGGTAATTGGTAGCTTATTGGACCAAATACCTCTGATAGTTTTAAAAAGGAAAATGAAAATAAACGCCATAGTAACGGGATCTACCGGAATGGTAGGGAAATCGGTTCTGATTGAATGTCTGGAAAGTGAACATGTAGCTTCTGTATTGATCATCAATAGGGAAAGTCTCAATATCCAACACCCCAAACTGAAGGAAATTATCCATAAGGATTTTTCAAATATTAGCTCGATAAGGGAGCAGCTAGAAGGCTATAACGCTTGCTTTTATTGTATGGGTGTATCTGCTCTTGGCATGTCAGAAGATGATTATTTCAGAATTACCTATTCCATGACAGAGGAGTTTGCCACGACATTGCATGAGTTAAATCCTGATATGGTGTTTAACTATGTGTCAGGGACAGGTACAGACAGTTCAGAAAGAGGAGGAACGATGTGGGCTAGGGTTAAAGGTAAAACCGAAAACATGGTTCTACAGCTTGGTTTCAAAGATGCTTACGCTTTCAGGCCTGGCGCGATACTTCCAGAGAAAGGCGTTAAGTCAAAAACAGGCTGGTATAACCTGATGTATACAGTTACAAAACCATTGTTCCCAGTCTTTAAGAAAATGGATTCGGTCATTCAAAGTCCCCAAATCGGTCAAGCGATGATCAACTCTGTTCTGTATCCTCAGCAATTAAAGATTTTGGAAAACAGGGACATTAGGAAATTGGCTAACCAGTCTTAGGCTCCACTTGTTTTATCATAAAAAAGACGGTCTCATCAGACCGTCTTTTTTGTTTAGTCAACTAAAGGTGCTTGCTGGTATTGTTTGGGTGAAACCCCTTTATGTTTCTTGAAACAGCGGCTAAAGTATTTAGCATCTGCAAAACCCACCCGAATCGAAACATCTGTCACTTGGGTTTGTTTGTCCTTCAAGTATTCACAAGCCCTATGAATTCGTATTTTGTTGACGAAATCAGTTGGTCTTTCTCCTGTCACAGCTTTGATCTTCTTGTAAAGCAAGCTTTTGGACATTCCGATCTCACGGGCAAAAAGCTCCTGATTGAACTCAGGGTTGTCGATGTGGTTATAGACAATTTCCTTGGCAGTATTCAGGAACGCTTTATCCAAGTCGTTTTCAGTGAGCTCTGATATCTCTTCAATGTCTTTGCCTTGCAGTACCTTACGCAAGCGTTCTCGCTGTGTCAGCAGGTTGGTAATTCTGGCTTTCAGCAAGTCAGGAACAAATGGTTTGGTTACAAATCCATCAGCCCCTTTTTCCAGTGCTTCCAAACGAGCTAAATCCGATGATTTGGCTGTCAGCAGTATGATTGGGATATGGCAGGTGTTGACATGGCTTTTCAGTTCTGCACAGAGTTCCATGCCATTGACATGAGGCATCATTACATCCGAAATGATGAGGTCTGGCATATTTTCCTGTGCCATGGTGATGCCTTCCTTACCGTCACTTGCCTGCAATATGGTATAGTTTGACTCCAAAATGCTATTGAGGTATTGTCTTACTTCGTGGTTGTCCTCAACAATCAGGAGGGTATGCTGACGCTCCTTGTCTTTTTCTTCAGGAGTATCCTTATCAGGTACAGCTTCTTTTTTATTGGTCACTTCCAGTTCAGGAACGCTTCTGATGTAGGTATTGGAAGGAATGTTCTCAGCGATTTCATCAGTACCCCTAGGAATATGGATGGTGAAAGTCGTTCCTTCCCCTTCTGTACTTTGAAGTGTGATATCCCCGTGATGCAGTTCAATAATCTTTTTGGAAAGGTTTAATCCAATGCCTGCCCCAAACCCATTTCCTGCAATGGAGACATATTTTTGGGAAAAGAATCGGTTAAATACTTTCTCGATATTTTCCTGACTGATGCCCATCCCGTCATCCGAGAATGCTACATAGATTGTATCGTCCTTGTCCTCAACCGTAAGGGTCACATTTGATTGCGCATAACGAATGGCATTGGACAGTAAATTGTAAATCACTTTTCCAAAATGATCCACGTCGATACTGGCAGCGCTGTTCTGAAGTGCTGAAAAGTCTGTAGCCAAAGTGATACTGTGTCCATTGGCATAATCACGGAATCCGTTTACCAAATCATCCAGATAGTCATTTAGTTTGACAGGTGAATAATTAAGGCTGAATTTCCCCTTCTCAAATTTTCTGAAATCAAGAATTTGGTTGGTCAGGTTCAGCAGGTAACGGCTGTTCTTGGACAGTACCGCCATCTGTTTTTGCAGATGAGGGTGTTGCTGTATTTGTTTCTCAATCTCATCAATAGGACCCATGATCAGCGTAAGTGGCGTTCTGAATTCATGGGCAATATCCATAAAGAACTCAATTTTCTCTTCATGGATTTCCTTCAGGTTGTTGTTCAGCTGGATCAGTTCATCCCTTTGCGATGATATTTGCTCCTTTTGTGTTTCGATAAATGCAGTTCTCTTGGCAATGATGGCTTCCAGTTTTTCATTTTCCAGTTTGGCAGCCCTGATACGCCATTCATAAAGTGCATATAATAGGACAACAGCAAAGCTGACGACAACGCCCCAAAACCAGAACATCTGATAGAAAGCAGGATGAATCGTGACACCTACTTTTTTAATCTGATTACCCCATTGTCCTTCTTGGTAGCCCGTCTTGACCCATAATTCATATTGTCCAGGCTTTACATGAGAGTAGGTGATGGTTTTATTGTCAGCACCCGTTTCATGCCAAGTCTGGTCAACCCCTTCCAGTTTATAGAGAAAACGGGTTTTGTGGGCATTGATAAAATTGAGCCCTGAAAGCTGAAATGTAAATGACTTTTCCTGTGGCCTGAGTTCTAGGTCGTGGGCATATTGAATGATTTCTTTTCCGTCAAAAGCCTTACTGTAAATTGAATCGTTGATAACGACTAAATCTGTTATGTATGTTGGAATAGGAGCGTGTTCTTTGTCAGCCTTGGAAGGGTCGAAATGGAATAACCCTTGTGTGGTTCCAAAAAACAAGGCACGGTTGTTTTGCTTGTAGGATGCATTCCAGTAAAACTGGTTGGAAGGCAAGCCATCTGACTTGTCGTAGTTCCTGTAGGAACTATCCTGAGGGGAATAGCAGGTAAGCCCTTTATTTGTTCCGATCCACAGTCGCTGTTTTTGGTCACTTAGGATTGAGTAAACAGAGTTGTTGTTCAATTCTCTTTTCTCATCCAGCAGAATCTTTGAGGAAAGTTTGCTAGAGACTGTACCTACCCCTTTGTCAATGGTACCAAAGTAAATCTGCTCTTTGAGAGGACTCTCGATTAAGGTTGTAATATATTCGTTGTTGATTTTGTGTACCTTATCCTTTTTGACGTCCCACATGTGCAAGCCTTTGGTTGTCCCGATCCATAGATTGTGCTGATGGTCTTCAAGCAAAATCCCAACATCTCTTATGTTGCTGATCTTACTGTTTTTATGGAATGCAAAGTTATGCCCATTGCTTTGCTTGGCGTTGGTTACATAAATGCCTTCAGGCGTAGATACATAGATGGAGTCTGAAGAGGCATGCAGGATGTAGGAAACATACAGGCCAACACCTGTTATGTTTTTGACTGGAACAAACTGTGGGTTAGGTTTGGAAAAATCCATCATAAAAACGCCTTGACCCCAAGTGCCGATCAGTAACTTGTTCTCATTCAGAGGTGTAAGTGCCGAAATAAAGTTGCCAATTGGGGAGTTACTCGCATCAAAGACCCTGTTAGCTTCTTTATTGTCTGGTGAAATCATGTTGAGTCCACCTCCGGAAGTGCCTATAAACCAGTGTTTATCCGTAACGTAGATGGCATTGACTAACTCAGAGGAGAGAGATGTCCTATCGCCGGGAATTGGTTTCAGGCTCTTAAAAATAGGAGGGGTTAGGTTCATGTAGCTGATACCTGCTTGGTCAGTACCAGACCACAATAACAAGTCTTTGTCTATGTACAGGCACTTTACATAATTGGAGCTGAGGCTGTTTTTGTTGGTAGCAGAATGTGTATATCTGGTAAAGGTCTGGTTTTCCAAAGAATACTTTGCAATTCCACCTAAGGTAGCTACCCAAATATTTTGCTGATGATCTTCCGTTACGTCATCGATGGTGCTGTGTGGCAGAGTCTTAGGGTTGCCATCTTCATGGAAGAAGATATGTTTCATATTGCCGACATGATTCAAGTGGTATAGCCCATAGAGGGTACCTATCCAGAAATCACCTCTAGTGTCTTCATGAATACTGGTGATGTGGGTTTCTGAAAACAGTTCTGTAACCCTGTCCAGTTTCGTAAGTTGTTGGCTGCTGTCGTTGAATTGGTATGCTCCTTCGGCAGTTCCTACCCATAGCATTCCATTTGTGTCCAGATGAATTGTGGTTATATTATTGGTTTTGAGAGAAGAATTTTCAGTATCCAGTATTTCAATACGCTTAACGATAAAGTCAGATGAAAAAGTAATTTTATAAAGTCCTTGGTTGGATGCCGCCCAAAGTACACGCTTATTTTTACCTATCTGAAAATCATTGATTTCTCCTTTTATCTTATCAGTGATGGTTTTGATTTGGTGTGTCTTCTTGTCTATGACGTTGATGCCTCCTGAGCGGGTGCCGAAGTAAATAAAGCCATTCACCTTGTCCTCTTTCATGCAGAGTACAACATCATCCTGTAGGCCTGAATTGAGTTTGTTGAACTTCTTTACCTCTCGGCTATCAAACCGACATACACCACTCCAGGTTCCGAACCACATAAAACCTTCTTTGTCTTTCAAAATACTGGTTACTGTATTGTGTGGTAAGCCCTGATCTATTGTGATATGCTGAAAGTTATCTTGACTGAATGCAGGTGTTGCCAAGAGCAACAGCAGACAAGACAGTATTTGAAATAATACCTTCATTTAGTGTGTATGTTAGTTTATTGAGGAACTGATATTCCTGATAATTGGTCAATGATTATTAATAAGCAGTGTAATTTACGGTTTATAATGATTCAATGCATCCAAACGGTTATGTTTTAGCAAATGGCGTGTATAGTGTGTTGTTAAAGTACTGCTTTACAGAAATGTATTTTTGTTAATAGTCGTCCTAGTCCCTCTAATAAATAGTGTGTTTTTTTATGAGATTCTCAATTCCTCTTCATGGATTGAAAGCATGTCTGAAAGTTTTTCCAAAGCACGGTAAATGGTGGTACGCACAGACTTAACCTTTTCAAAACCCATTGTTTCAGCAATTTCCTTGTAGCTCATTTCTTCAAAAAAGTAAAGGCTCAAAGCTTCTCTCTGTCTGACAGGAAGCTTATTGCAGGCACTCCTGATCAGCTTGTGTTGCTGATGTGAAAACAGGTTATTGATGGTCATCATTTCAGGTTTTAGGTCAAACATAAAACCTTGGCTGTCGCTAATCTGGTCAGTGAGTACCATGCGGCTGTTTTGCTGTATCTTTTTCAGGATCATTCTTCTGAAGCTTACATACAAATATCCACGAACAGATGCTACTTTGCTCAGGTTTTCACGACTATGGATAAGGGTAACGAACACATCCTGAATACAGTCCATTACCAAATCATGGCTTGATGTGAGCTGCTTACCGTAGTTGTAAAGCTTTTTGGCAAACAACTCGTAAAGTTGTGTAATGGCATTTTCATCTCCATTCAAAAAATCCAACCAGACTTTTGCTTCCTGCTGACGGGCAATTTCCTGTACATCAGTAGAGGTAGCCATGCTTTGAGTAGATGTAGAATTTGTTGATTGCATCTTTCCAAGTTTCATATTTATCAAGAGAGGGAATATGTGAAAGTCATTGGGTATTGGAGTGGTCCCTCAAGAATTTGGATGTTAGCACTTTTGGTGCTGATGTAGTCAAGTTTCCTCCCCATGCCAATGGGGAGGAAACATGGTTTTAGCTTTTACAGCTTTTGCTCTCCTTGCAATTGCACAAGCAAAACTGATTTGGATGGAACCGTGAATTTCACTTTTCCGTTTTTAGGCTTGCTCACCTTGAATGGTTTGGTTACTACTTCTGTCGATTTGTCAAAGTCATTGTAGTCAGTGATGTTCTTACTGGTCAGGAGCTGTCCTGAAGCCATTGTATATTCATCTCCTGTCACTTCGTATTCTACCTCGATATCTTTATCAGGATTCAGGTTACACAGTGTCATACTTAACACCCCGTCTTTTACAGAAGCGGAAGCATTTAGAGCATCCAGTGTTCTGCCGTTCATCTCATATTTCTCAGAGGCTAGGTGCATTGGTACCAGTTGAGCATCCTGGTGAACGCTGTACATCTTGAAAACGTGGTAAGTAGGAGTCAGTAACATTTGATCACCTTTGGTCAGGATTACCGCCTGCAATACATTCACCATCTGAGCGATGTTGGCCATTTTCACTCTTTCTGAGTGGTTGTTCAGGATATTCAGACCTACACCTGCAACCAGTGCATCTCTTAGTGTATTTTGCTGATGCAGGAAGCCTGGGTTTGTACCTTCCATAGATTTGAACCAAGTACCCCACTCATCGACGATTAGTCCTACACGCTTGTTAGGATCGTAAGTGTCCATGATATTGGAGTGTTTTGTAATCAGCTCATCCATGCGCAGTACTTCGTACATGGTGTCGTGCCAGTCCTGCTTGCCAAAATCGGTTGCTGAACGGCTTGGAGGCCATCCGCCAGGCATAGTGTAGTAGTGAAGAGATAAGCCGTTGATCAGGTGAGGAACGTTTTTGGTTTCTCTCATCAGTACATCAGTCCAGTGGTAGTCATCTACATTGGCACCACCTGCAATACGGTATTGAGCACCGTAGCAGTAAGTTGAGAAGCGGCGGAACAGGTTAGCGTAATATTCAGGTGTCATATTACCTCCACAACCCCAGTTTTCGTTACCAATACCAAAGTATTTAACATCCCAAGGCTCTTCACGACCATTTTGCTTTCTCAAGTCAGTCATAGGGCTTTGGTTGTTTGAAGTGATATACTCTACCCACTCAGCAGCCTCCTGTACCGTACCTGAACCTACATTCAGGTTGATGTAAGGCTCTGCACCGATTACCTGACAGAAGTCAAGGAACTCGTGTGTACCGAAACTGTTGTCTTCTGTTACGCCACCCCAGTGTACATTGACGATAGAGGGACGTTTTGACTTGTCTCCGATACCATCTTTCCAGTGGTAAGTATCACCGAAACAACCACCTGGCCAACGCAGTACAGGTACTTTCATATCCTTCAGTGCATCGACAATATCTTTTCTGAAACCTCTGATATTAGGAATCTCAGAACCTTCACCTACATAAAGCCCATCATAAATGCAACGACCCAAATGTTCAGCGAAATGACCATATATCTCACGGTTGATTTTAGTGTCAGCCTCGTCTGTATGAAGTGTGATTTTATTTTGTGCTTGTACCCCCAGCACCATTACCAGCAGAAAAGCGATTGTACAATTTAATGCCTTCATCATCAATTATATTTTTATGGTTTAGTTTAGTTATAGGTTCTACTATTGATCATTGTACTTGAGGAAGTAATCCGAATTCCAGTACAGTGAAAGAATGATAAGTTTCTCCAGCCTTCAGCAAAGTTGAAGGGAAGCTTTCGTTGTTTGGTGAGTCAGGGAAGTGCTGTGTCTCAAGGCAAAGTCCCGAATACTGCTCAAATTGACGTACTTCATTTGCCAAGCTACCATCCAAGAAGTTTCCTGAGTAGAATTGAATGCCTGGTTCTGTAGTGGAAATCTGCAACGTACGCCCGCTTTGCGCATCAGATAAAACAGCAGCCTCTTTTAATACATTGTTTTCACCATCAAGCACGAAGTTGTGGTCGTATCCTCCTTCAACCTGTCCAATTCTTTCGCCAATTGTATGAGGAGTTGCAAAGTCGAAAGGAGTGCCTGTAACATCGATAATTTCTCCTGTTGGAATCAGCTCACTGTCTACAGGTGTATAAGAAGATGCGGAAAGTTGTAATGTGTGATCCAGAATGGTACCCTTGCCAGCCAGATTGAAGTAAGCGTGGTTGGTTAGGTTCACATGTGTATCCTTGTCGGTAGTAGCTTCATAGGCAATCGAAAGTTTCTTGCCCTCAAGCGTAAAGGTAACCGCTACATTCAGGTTCCCAGGGTAACCTTCTTCCATATCAGGGCTCAGGTAAGTAAGTTTAAGAGAGGCTTTGTTTCCTTCCACATTAGAAGAGCCAGTCCAAAGCACCTTGTCAAACCCTTTTTTACCACCGTGTAGATGGTTATTCCCATCGTTAGTAGCCAATTGGTAAGTGTTTTCCCCAATAGAGAATTGTCCCTTGGCAATACGGTTTCCGTAACGCCCGATCGTAGCACCAAAATATGGGAGCGGTTGCAGATAACCCGAAAGGTTATCAAACCCAAGTGTGATATTCTCAAGTTTGTTGTGCTTGTCAGGAGTCTTGATAGCCGTTATAATGCCGCCAAGCTCTGAGATGGATACCTGAATTCCTTCAGTTGAAGTAAGGTGGTAAAGTCCCACGTTTTCACCGGAAGGTAATTTGCCCCAGTTTTCTTTCACTACTGTTGCCTCCAATTGCTCTTTCTCTGCCTTTTGTTGGCAGGCTGTAAAGAGGGAGGTCAGCGCCACTATATATAATAGGTGTGTAATGCTTTTTTTCATTTTCATACTCTAATTGATTTACTCGATTTGTCTCGTTTTCTCACAAGTGTTGCTTCCTCGAATACTGTTGTTTTGTCTTGTTGTATTGCAGTCACAAGGTCTTTAAAGTGTATGAAAGACAAGTTTAATATTTCGTATTTATGGTGGACTATTTCGGTTTTTGCAGGTGGATTATTTCACTTTTGATGGTTTTAGCATTTTTATGGAATTGGAGATAGATGTAGTTATCACTTTTTGGGTTTTTGGCTGTGATGGTTTGATTTTAATCTATGATTGGTTGGATATCAATTGTGTGAAAAGAGATGATTTTGTGGGGGAGAATTTAGTAAATGGCTTCAATCAGGTTTTTATCGTACGAATTTCCTCTAGGTTTTCGTTACGGCTACACTTTGCTAAAATCGTCAATCAGACACTGATTTTCAGGTGGACTAAAACGTATTTTTTACGCTAAAAGAATTTCCGTATTGAATAATGCACGTATCATACGACTCTGTCCACTCCTGTAGAAACTTTAATACTGACCTTAGTGGTGTTCTAAAACTGAGGCAGTTCCTTTCCGAATACTGACTGTTTTAACTGGCGTTTCCAAAACGGCTGAAGTTTTAGGGCACAGCAATCGACTATGGTAATCCATATTACTGTATCCGACTTTTCAGAACTTTTATGAAGCAATGATGAAACGACTTTTGAATACACTAAATGTACTGCTGTTGTCAGCGGCGGTAATGTCGTGCCAAACAAGGGGAGAACAACGAGCTGTTTCAGTCAAAACATCAGCCGAAGATTACGACCCGAAAATTGAAGACAACTATGAGCATTTGGCATCGATCAGCCAATACAAGCAATGGGGTGTTTACAATGTACATGACCCATCTTGTCTGAAGGTTGGAGACTGGTACTATGTGTACTCAACAGATGCCTATTATAAAGACGGTCTCAAAAAGGAAGGAATCACCCCACCTGAGGAGGAAGGTTTTATCCAGATCCGTCGCTCAAAGGATTTAATCAATTGGGAGTTTGTAGGTTGGGCTTTTGACGAAATTCCACAGGAAGCGGTTGAGCATGTCCATAACGCCAATAATGGTGAAGGAGCCGGTAATGTCTGGGCACCTTACATATTTGAGCATAACGGAGAGCTGCGCCTTTATTATTCTGTGAGTGCCTTTGGTAAGCAGACCTCTTATATAGGTATGGCAACAAGTAAAGACCCTGCAAACGGATGGAAACATAAGGATGTAGTGGTCAAAACGGTAAATGGTGACCGCATGAATGCCATTGACCCCACCATTTCTGTTGATCAGAAAACAGGACAGCAGTATATGATTTACGGTTCTTACTTCGGAGGACTGTATTGCATTGCGCTGGATGAGCGAAGTGGCTTGCCTAAGCAACTGGGAGATCAGGGTAAATGTGTAGCCAGAAGAGCTGCAGGCAAGGACAACGTGATTGAGGCTCCTGAGATTATCTACAACCCTGAGTTTGACAAGTACTACCTTTTTGTGTCTTACGATCCCCTGATGGTTACCTATAATGTAAGGGTAGGACGTTCGGACAATCCTGATGGGCCATTTCTGGATTTCTTCGGAAATGACATGGCGGATACGACCAACAACTATCCAAGGTTGACAGGTGCTTACCAATTCAATAACCATAGCGGTTGGGCAGGTAACGCACACTGTGGAGTCATCAGGGAAGAAGATAAGTTCTTTATGCTGCACCAGTCGAGGTTATCTCCTGAGAACCTTCAGATGGTGATGCATGTACAAGAAATGCTTTGGACAGCAGATGGTTGGCCAGTGCTTTCGCCAGAACGCTACACAGGTATGCCGCAGGATGAAGTGAAGGAAGGTGAAGTGGTTGGAAACTGGGAAGTGATTCGTTTCAACAGAGGCATTTCTGACCGAAAGCTATGGCAAGGACAGGTGCTTTGGGGTGAAGGTCAGCTCAGGGATGATGAAATCCATACTTCAGATGTATGGAAGCTGACACAAGACAATACGATTTCAGATGGCGGAACTTGGCAATATGGTAAAACCAAGCTCACCCTCACATTAGGGGAGGAAACCCTGACTCCATTGCTGGCAAGGGGATGGGACTGGGAGAACAAGTGTCCGACAATTCTTTTAACAGGACTTGACAGTAACGGCTGTGCTTTTTGGGCCAAGCGAATCGACTCAAAAATCAGTAAGCGGTAATTAGTTCAATACTTATCCAAACTAAACATCAACATTATGAAATTCTTTATCGATACAGCAAGCCTTCAGGAAATCCAACATGCTTATGATATGGGTATTCTGGATGGCGTTACAACCAACCCAAGCCTCATGGCCAAAGAAGGCATTAGTGGTAAAGCTAATGTAATGGCACATTATAAAGCTATCTGTGACATTGTTGAGGACAACGTAAGTGCAGAAGTGATAGCAACCACTTATGAGGAAATGATTGCAGAAGGGCTTGAGCTGGCAGCTATTGATCCCAAGATCGTCGTGAAGATTCCGATGATTGAAGATGGAGTGAAGGCAATCAAGTACCTGAGTGGTAAAGGTATCCGTACCAACTGTACACTGATTTTCTCAGCAGGTCAAGCTTTGTTGGCAGCTAAGGCAGGCGCTACTTATGTTTCTCCATTTATCGGAAGGTTGGATGACATTTCATTCAATGGTTTGGAACTGATCAGCGAGATCAAAACCATTTTTGAGAACTATAACCTTGGTACAGAAATTCTTTGTGCATCTGTTCGTCATACCATTCACTTGCTGGAATGTGCCAAGATCGGTGCTGATGTAGCGACTTGTCCACTGAAGGTGTTCACTTCTCTGAAAAACCACCCATTGACGGACAAAGGATTGGCTCAGTTCCTAGAAGACCACCGCAAGGCGGAAGAGCTGCAAGCTGTTCAGGCATAGATTGATAGTAACGTAAATTATGGATTTGTAATGCTGGCTGAATTTGGATATACCGAATCGATGGGATTCATCCCATCGCTAATATATTTAGTCCCTTCGGGACATTTGCCCTGAAAGGTCAAGATATAATAGCGATGGATTTTAATCCATCGTGAAAAGTTCGACAAGAATTACATTTTCATTCATATCACGTTACTTACTGTTCAACAAGCAGGCAGTAGGTGCTACTGCCTCACAACAATCGCTAAACCAATGATACTGGAAGTAAATATTGAAAATGAATTGGCGAACAAAGCCGCTAACAATATTCGTATCCTTTCGGCTGCTATGGTCGAAAAAGCCAAATCAGGTCACCCTGGTGGAGCCATGGGAGGAGCGGACTTTATAAATATCCTATTTACAGAATTTCTTCGATTTGACCCTGAAAACCCACAGTGGATCAATCGTGACAGGTTCTTCCTTGATCCTGGACATATGTCTCCAATGTTGTATTCAGTATTGGCAATGTGTGGCAAGTACAGCATGGAAGAGCTGGCGCAGTTCAGACAGTGGGATAGCCCAACTTCTGGACACCCTGAGGTGGATGTCATGCGAATGGTGGAAAACACTTCAGGTCCATTGGGGCAAGGACATGCCTTTGGATTGGGTGCTGCCATTGCAGAGCGCTTTCTAGCTGAACGCTTTGGAGAGTGGATGTCACACAAGACTTACATCTACATCTCGGATGGGGGCATTCAGGAAGAGATTTCACAAGGTGTCGGAAGAATTGCAGGCTTCTTGGGACTGAACAATCTGATCATGTTCTATGATGCCAACGATATTCAGCTTTCCACAACTGTAGCGGAAGTGACGGCTGAAGATACAGCTGCCAAGTACAAGGCTTGGGGTTGGAATGTGAAAACCATTGCAGGTAACAACGCAGAAGCAATCCGTGAAGCACTGAGAGAGGCGCAGGATGAGCAGGAGAGACCAACGCTGATCATCGGTAAAACCGTGATGGGTAAAGGTGCAGTAAGTGAGCAGGGAGATAGCTTTGAAAGCAAATGTTCTACACACGGTCAGCCATTGTCCAATGCTGGTGCATCATTTAATAAAACGGTAGAAAATCTAGGAGGAAACCCTGAGAACCCTTTTGAGATTTTCCCTGAAGTAGCTGAATACTACGCTAAGATACTGGCAGATAAAAAGGCGTATGCTAATGACCGTTATGCAGAACAACAAAAATGGGCAGAAGCAAGCCCTGAGCTAGCTGCAAAACTGGAGCAATTCTTCAGCAAGGAGGTTGCTTTTGATATGAGTTTGGTAGAACAACAGCAAGGAGTAGCCACGCGTGCAGCCTCTGCCAACGTACTTAAGCAATTCGGGAAGCAGGTAGAAAATATGATTGTCGCTTCAGCTGACTTGGCTGATTCAGACAAGACAGAAGCTTTCCTGAAAGGAACTACTGCTTTTGTAAAAGGAGATTTCTCCGGCAGATTCCTGCAGGCAGGTGTGTCAGAGCTGACAATGGCAGCGATTGCAGTAGGTATGGGATTACACGGTGGTGTGGTACCTGTATGTGCAACCTTCTTTGTCTTCTCAGACTATATGAAACCTGTACTGCGTATGGCTGCATTGATGAAAGTACCAGTCAAGTTTATGTGGACGCACGACTCTTTCCGTGTAGGAGAGGATGGACCAACGCATCAGCCAATTGAGCAGGAAGCACAATTAAGATTACTCGAACATTTATATAACCATTCAGGCAAGCGCAGTTTGTTGGCACTTCGTCCTGCGGATGCAGATGAGACAACAGTAGCTTGGGATATGATGATGAAGGAGAACAACAGACCTTCAGGTTTGATTCTTTCCCGTCAGAATATCGAAAGCCTGCCACTTAAGGATGGACAGTCGTTGGCTGAAGAAGCAAGAAAAGGTGCTTATACAGTAGTGGAAAATGAGAACCCTGAAGTGGTGCTGGTGGCATCAGGTTCTGAAGTATCTACCCTTGTACAGGCAGTAAGACTGCTGGAAGGTAAGGTGAACTGCAATGTGGTATCTGTTATTTCTGAAGGCTTGTTCCGTGATCAGTCATCTGACTATCAGGAAAATGTATTGCCATCAGGTCTGCCAAAAATGGGCTTGACAGCAGGTTTGCCTGTGACGCTTCAAGGGCTTGTAGCAAACGGTAAAGTAATCGGACTGAACCACTTCGGTTACTCAGCACCTGCATCAGTACTGGACAATAAGTTCGGGTTTACACCTGAAAAGGTAGCAGATGAGATACTTAATTTCTTAAACAAATAACCTGTAAATCAGATGACGGAAGTGAAAAACTATGTAATCGGCATCGATTACGGATCAGACTCTTGCCGTGCATTATTGGTTGATGCAGCCAACGGCAAAGAAATCACATCGGCGGTGTATTACTATCGCCGTTGGAAAGACCTTTTGTATTGTCAGGCTGACAAGAATCAGTTCAGACAGCACCCTTTGGATTATCTAGAAGGGGTGGAAACGACCATCACCAAAGTACTTGCGCAAGCACCAGAAGTAGACAGCAAGCAGGTTAAAGCCATCTCAGTAGATACAACTGGTTCAACACCAGTGGCTGTAAATAAAGAAGGCAAACCTTTGTCTTTGACAGCAGGATTTGAGGAAAATCCAAATGCGATGTTCTTGCTTTGGAAAGACCACACGGCTGTAGAGGAAGCAGAGGAAATCAATCACCTGGCTAAAAGCTGGGGAGGTGAGGACTTCACCAAATTTGAAGGCGGTGTTTATTCTTCAGAATGGTTCTGGGCAAAAATCCTGCATGTAATCCGTGAGGACAAGGAAGTGGCAGCAGCAGCTTACTCTTGGATGGAACACTGCGATTGGGTCACTTATGTACTGACAGGTGAGCAAGGATTGGAAGGTTTCAAGAGAAGCCGTTGTGCAGCAGGACATAAAGCCATGTGGCATGAGTCATGGGGAGGGCTTCCTCCAAAAGAGTTCCTGACACTGCTTGACCCTGAGTTGGCAAGCCTGAGAGACCGTCTGTATGATAAAACTTATACAGCAGATCAGGTAGCAGGTACACTATCACCTGAGTGGGCAGAGAAGCTGGGACTTTCTACAGAAGTGAAGATTGCGGTCGGCACTTTTGATGCACACGCAGGCGCAGTAGGAGGAGAGATCACACCAAATACATTGGTAAAAGTAATGGGTACTTCTACTTGTGATATGCTGGTAGGTTCAGAAGAGGAGATTGGTGACAACCTAGTAAAAGGTATTTGCGGACAAGTAGATGGCTCAATTATCCCTGGTATGGTTGGTCTGGAAGCAGGACAGTCAGGTTTTGGTGATGTATTGGCTTGGTTCAAGAACCTTTTGATCTGGCCTGCCAAGGAACTGGCTCCACAGGAATTGCAAAATATTTCAGATGACTTGATTCCTGCGCTTTCAAAAGCGGCAGAAAGAATTCCGGTTACGGAATCATCAGTGGTAGCCCTTGACTGGATCAATGGTAGACGTACACCGGATGCGAATCAGTTACTGAAAGGTGCTATCAAGGGATTGAATATGGGAGTAGATGCACCAAGAATTTTCAAGGCATTGGTAGAAGCAATCTGTTTCGGTTCAAAAGCTATCGTAGATCGCTTTGAGCAGGAAGGTGTTCCGATTCATGCTGTAGTAGCGATGGGCGGTGTAGCCAAGAAATCAAGACTGGTGATGCAAACCCTTTCCGATGTACTGAACAAGCCAATCAAGGTAGTGAAATCAGAACAGGCTCCTGCATTGGGAGCAGCCATTTACGCAAGTGTGGTAGCAGGTATTTACCCAACTGTACTGGATGCCATGCAAAATATGTCAGGTGGGTTTGAGCAGGTATATGTGCCAATTGCTGAGCACGTGGCGCATTATCAGTCGCTGTACGAATCGTACGCACAACTAGGTCAATTTGTAGAACAAGAAACTGTAAAAAATGAGCAAGTACATAGAGTTGAAGAGGGAGTGCTATGAGGCAAATATGCGCCTTCCTGAATTGGATTTGGTGATCTTTACTTTTGGTAATGTCAGTGCAGTTGACCGCTCTGAGGGTGTTTTTGCCATCAAGCCGAGTGGAGTGCCTTACGATGTACTGAAGCCAGAGGATATCGTGATTGTTGATTTTGATAACAACATTGTAGAAGGAACCATGAGACCTTCTTCTGATACAAAGACACATGCGCTGCTTTACAAGACTTGGAAAGATCTAGGAGGTATTTGCCATACACATTCCACTTATGCAGTGGCTTGGGCACAGGCAGGAAGAGATGTGCCGATTTTCGGAACAACGCATGCCGACCACCTGACACAGAATATTCCTTGTACAGAAATACTGCCTGACCATATGATTCAGGGAGACTACGAGCATGAGACAGGTAACCTGATCATCAATACTTTTATGGAGAGAGGTTTTGAGCCAAGTGAGGTAGAGATGGTATTGGTGAAGAACCACGGACCATTTGCTTGGGGCAAAAATGCTGAAAAGTCTGTGTACAACAGTGCCGTACTGGAAGCGCTTTGCAAGATGGCGCAATTGACCTTGGACATCAACCCTGATGCTCCTGAACTGAAGCAATCTTTGAAAGAGAAACACTATTACCGCAAGCACGGTAAAGGGGCTTATTACGGACAATAAAATGTCTAGGGGTATACCCAATGTTGTCAACTTAACAAATCAAACCCCTGTAGGATCCTGCCTGCGGAGTGGTCGATCGTATCACGGGACGGGTACGTGTTTCACAAGAACAGGGTGTAGCCCTGATCCTATAATTTTTTTTACGTTGACAGCATTGTGGGCTTCCCTACGTGAGTTCCCTTGATCAGGTATCAGACAGTAAACAACAACACATTTTAAATAGCATAATGATGAAATTAGATATAAAAAATCCAGAAATATGGTTTGTTACAGGTAGCCAACACCTGTATGGGGAAGAGACTTTACGTCAAGTAGCCGATCACTCGCAGCAGATTGCAGCAGGCTTGGCTGAAAGCAACCAAATCTCTGTTCCAGTGGTGTACAAGCCAACTGTAAAAACTCCTGAGGAAATTTATGCGATCTGCAAGCAGGCAAATGACGATGAGAACTGTATCGGTATCATTACATGGATGCACACCTTCTCTCCTGCCAAAATGTGGATTTCGGGACTGAAAGCTTTGCAGAAGCCAATGTTGCACCTGCATACACAGTTCAACCGTGATATTCCTTGGGACAAGATTGACATGGATTTCATGAACCTGAACCAGTCAGCACACGGTGACCGTGAGTTCGGTTTTATCAATACACGTCTGCGCCTGAACCGCAAGGTGGTAACAGGTTTCTGGCAAGACAGCAAGGTACACCAACAGATTGATGTTTGGGCTAGAGTAGCACTGACAAAAGCTGACTTGCAAGGTGCACGTTTTGCTCGTATCGGTGATAATATGCGTAATGTAGCCGTAACGGAAGGAGATAAGGTTTCGGCTGAAATCAAATTCGGTTTTGCGGTCAATGGTTACGGAATCAGCGATCTGACTGAGCATATCAGTGCGGTGAAAGACAGCGATATATTGGCATTGGTGGAAGAATACGAAAGTGCTTACAACCTGATGGAAAGCCTGAAAATGGGCGGAGCAAAACGTCAGTCCCTGTTTGATGCAGCACAGATCGAATTGGGTCTGCGTAGCTTCCTGACAGAAGGAAACTTCAAAGGTTTCACAGATACATTCGAAGACCTGACAGGCATGAAGCAGTTGCCGGGTATTGCTGTGCAACGTCTGATGGCTGACGGTTACGGATTCGGTGGTGAAGGTGACTGGAAAACAGCAGCTATGTTGAGAGCGTCAAAAGTGATGGCAGGTGGTCTGAAAGGTGGTACTTCATTTATGGAAGACTACACTTACCACTTCAACCCTGAGAATCCATTGGTATTGGGTTCACACATGTTGGAAATTTGCCCATCGATTGCAGCAAACAAACCAAGCTGTGAGGTACACCCACTGGGTATTGGCGGTAAGGAAGATCCTGTACGTCTGGTATTCAACGGTGAGGCTGGACCTGCCATAAATGCCTCACTGATCACGATGGGCGACAGATTCCGTCTGTTGGTGAACGAGGTGGAAGCAGTGGAACCAACAGAAGAGTTGCCAAACCTGCCGGTAGCCCGTACACTTTGGAAGACCATGCCTGATATGGAAACAGCACTTTCAGCGTGGATCTATGCAGGTGGAGCACACCATACGGTTTATAGCCAAGCATTGACAACAGACTATATGGAAGATTTTGCTGAGATGTTTGATCTCGAGCTGGTAGTAATTGACAAGGAGACGAAGCTCCGTCAGTTCAAGGAGCAATTGCGTCTGAATGACCTTTATTACCAGATTCATAAAGAATACTAAGATTGTAGGTTACTTCTGAGGAAGTATTCTGGCAATACTAAGTGTGTATAATAATTGGAAAGCCTTGGTGGATATTCTGCCAAGGCTTTTACTTTGATTAAAATAATCTGAAAAAAATCTAAAATTGGTGAGGGCTTTTAGCCTGTTTCCCTCTCTTATATTAAAACAAGATAAATTATTGTAAAATCAACACTATACGGAAATGAAATACATTATAGGATCGTGGCTCTTGTTTGGGTTGATGGGCTTTCTGTTATCTTCTTGTGAATCAGGACAAGATGATATGGAAATTTCAAGTCCTAACGGTCAAATCAAAGTCAACTTAAGCTTGTCAGAGGATGGTAAGCTTGTCTACAATGTATTTCGTGATACAGTCTGTGTATTGTTGGACTCGGAGTTGGGATTGGTAATGAAAGCTGAAGATTTTTCTAAAAACCTTCAACTGACTGCTTTTTCAGCACCAGAAGTAGTCACAGATAGTTATTCTTTAGTGCAAGGCAAGAAAAGCCATTACCAATATCAGGCAAACCGTAGAGTAGTGGAGTTATCGAATGCCAATGGACATAGGATGGAAGTAGTATTCCAAGTGTCAAATGATGGCGTTGCATTCCGTTACCAGTTTCCCGATGCCTCAACCGACCAACAGGAGGTGACAGAGGAAAGAACGACTTTTCATTTTCCGGAAAGTGCTAAAGCATGGCTCCAACCTATGGCAGCAGCCAAAACGGGTTGGGCAAGGTCAAACCCTTCTTATGAAGAGTATTTCCTGAAGGATGTACCAGTGAGTACCACTTCGTCGATAGCTGCCGGATGGGCTTACCCTACCTTGTTCAAAAACAATGACAATTGGGTGATGATTACAGAGGTTGGGTTAAACAGGGGCTACTGTGGTACCCGATTGGATAACTCACTTACAGAGGATCATACGAACTATCAGGTAGCCTTCCCTCAGGATGCAGAAGTGATAAAAGATAAACAGAAATTGCCTCAGTTTACATTGCCATATGCAACGCCGTGGAGGGTAATTGTAACAGGAGAACTATCCACTATTGTGGAATCAACGTTAGGAACAGACTTGGCACAAGGCTCCAAGTTGGAAACAACGGATTGGATCAAGCCAGGTAGAGCATCATGGAGTTGGGTATTGCTCAAAGATGACTTTACAGTATATAAAGTACAGAAAGAATTTATCGACTATGCTGCTGACATGGGTTGGGAGTATTGCCTGATTGATGGTTTGTGGGATACACAAATTGGTTATGAGCAAATTGGTGAATTGGTGAAATATGCTGAAAGCAAGGGAGTTGGTGTCTTGCTTTGGTATAACTCATCAGGAGATTGGAATGATACCCACCAAACGCCAAAGCACATGATGTTGGAGAAAGATACACGTTTGGAAGAGTTCAAACGCATTGCAGAAATGGGTGTGAAAGGAGTGAAAGTGGATTTCTTTGGTGGTGATGGTAACTCGGTCATCAACTACTATATCGATATCTTGGAAGATGCTGCCGAAGCCAAACTGATGGTCAATTTCCACGGATGTACATTGCCGAGAGGTTGGCACCGTACTTATCCGCACCTACTAACGGCAGAAGCCATTAGGGGTATGGAATTTATCACCTTTACACAGGAAGGAGCAGACAGCGCGATGAGTCATTGTACAATGATTCCATTTACCCGCAATGTGATGGACCCGATGGATTTTACTCCAACTGCTTTTTCAGGGTTACCGGGACTTGAACGAAAAACAAGCAATGCTTTTGAGCTAGCACTTCCTGTACTGTTCCAATCTGGCATACAACACTTTGCAGAAACACCTCAAGGAATGCAAACAACACCGGATTATGTGCAGGACTTTATGAGGGAAATTCCAGTAAGCTGGGATGAAACAAAACTGGTAGAAGGAACTCCGGGCAAGGAGGTCATTATGGCAAGGAGAAAAGGAGAAACGTGGTACGTAGGGGGAATCAATGGTGAAAATAAGGAGAAGCAATTTGTATTGAACTTGCCTTTTATTGAAAAGAAAGAAGCTGTATTGATTACAGATGGAGATAGTAATAATAGTTTCAGCAAGGAACTGGTTTATACCAATGAAGATAATCAAGTAGCAATGTCTATGAGAGGTAATGGAGGCTTTGTGATGGTCTTCTGATTTACCTCAATATTATGTGTCGTTTATGTTTATAGGTTAGTAAAAGCTGACAAACAAATAGAAGTACCCATTAGTAGCACAAAATGGTGTAAATAGTTGTAATTGGATGATTTCAAAAGAGAAACGATTAGGAGCTGGTTCCTGACTTTCAGGAACTATGTTTATCCATAATCTTATCTGTTAATAGTTGTTTATACGGGCATGAATATTTCGTGTCCGTATTTCTTTTTATATTGCTTCGAATACACTTACAATTATATTTATAATTGACATCCTTATATTAATTTCAATTGTTTAACCCTCCTGAACTGATATTTTTCAACACAAAATAAATGAATTTAAAAATCAGGTAATCAATCACTTATGTGTTGTATCTCTACGGGTAAGAAAATTTTTTAAGAAAAATTGAGATTTGGGTGAGGGCATTTTGGGGTATTTGATCTCTTTATTAATGTATAAAGAACACTAAATACAGACTGTTAAATCTCAGGTATGCAAAAAAGAGTAGCCATATTATTTTTTCTGACTTGTACGCTATCAATGGTAGGTTGCCGAAACATGCAGCAGCCAAATGCAGGAGATGTCACTGTTGAGGTACAGGATTTTTCGCTTTCAGAAGTAAAGCTTTTGCCAAGCCCTTTCAGTCATGCATTTCAGAAAGGTAAGGAATGGTTGCTGAGCTTGAGTCCAGACCGTTTGCTTCACAGGTTTCATGCCTATGCCGGATTGGCTCCAAAAGACTCTATTTATGGAGGTTGGGAAAGCAGAGGAATTTCAGGGCATTCTTTGGGACATTACCTGTCTGCGGTTTCAATGGCCTATGCTGTAGATGGAGATAAGGAAATGCGCAGCAGAAGCCAATATATTGTGTCAGAACTGGCTCGTTGTCAGCAGGAATTTGGGAATGGATATGTAGGGGCAATTCCTGAGCAGGATAGGATTTTTAGTGAAATAGCTGCAGGCAAGATTTATTCATCAGGCTTTGACTTGAATGGCGGTTGGGTGCCGTGGTATACACAACATAAGGTGTTTGCAGGTTTGGCGGATGCCTACAAATTTACAGGCAATGAAGAGGCAAAGGCAGTGCTGATCAAATTGAGCGATTGGGCGTGTGACCTGTCAGATAAGTTAACAGACGAACAGTTTCAGCAGATGTTAGCCTGTGAGCATGGAGGTATGAATGAGACGTTGGCTTACCTTTATGAGGTTACAGGAGAGAAGAAATACCTTCAACTTTCACTGCGCTTTAACCATCAGCAAATTATTAACCCATTGCTGGCTCGTCAAGACAAACTTATTGGTCTTCATGCCAATACACAGATTCCAAAGGTAGTAGGGGTGGCTGCTCAGTACGAGCAGACTGGTGACACAACGCAAAGGGGTGTTGCTGAATTTTTCTGGAATACAGTTGTTCAGCACCACTCTTATGCCAATGGAGGAAATAGTGACCATGAGCATTTTGGGATGCCTGACGACCTGAAAGGAAGACTTTCGATCTATAGCTCAGAGACTTGCAATACTTACAATATGCTGAAGCTGACCAAGATGCTTTTCAAGTGGGAGCCATCAGCTGATAAGGGAGATTACTACGAGCGTGCACTTTACAACCATATTTTGGCATCCCAAAACCCTGAGACAGGAATGGTTTGCTACTATATGAATCACCAACCGGGTGGTAAGAAAAAATTTAGTTCACCATTCAATGACTTCTGGTGCTGTGTAGGAACAGGTTGGGAGAATCATTTGAAGTATGGTGAGTCCATTTATTTCCACAAGGATGACAAGCTGTTTGTGAACCTGTTTATTCCTTCAGTACTGGAGTGGAAAGACCAAAATGCGAGCATTACGTTAGAAACTGAGTATCCTAAGGAGAAAGAGGTAAGCCTGACACTGGCTTTGGACTCTCCTAAAAAATTGGAGATCAAACTAAGAAAACCTGATTGGTTGGCATCCTCACCAGAATTGGAAGTAAATGGAAAGGCGGTAAAAGTGGAAATTGGAAAAGATGGTTTCGTAACACTGAACCGTACATGGAAAAATGGAGACCGCATCACTTATACCATGCCGATGAATATCCATGCTGAATCACTGCTTGGAGATACAACAAAGAAGGCATTCCTATATGGTCCACTTCTACTGGCTGCAGACCTTGGAGACCAAAACATCTCAGAATATCATACACCGAGTATTGTCGCAGACAATCAGGAGCCATTGTTGGCAATGGAGGATGTAAGTACACTCACCTTCAGTACTGCTAATACAGGAAGACCAACCGATCTGAAATTCAGGCCTTTTAATCAGCTCAACAAGCAAGGCTATATGCTGTATACGGATGTGTTGAACGAACAACAATGGGAAGCCAAACAGGAGCTAGCCAATACATTGCTTAGAAAGAAACAGTATGTACAAGAACATACTGTTGACCGAATCAGAATAGGGGAGATGCAGCCGGAGCGTGACCATAACCTGAAAGGTGAAAAGACGGTTTCAGGAGGTTTGGAAAACAAGTGGAGACATGCAGAAGATGGAGGATGGTTTTCATTTGAATTGGCAACGGAAGGCAAACCAAATAACTTGGGCATTGCTTGTAGGTATTGGGGAAGTGATAGCGGAGGACGCAAATTTGATATAATGGTAGAAGGAGTGGTGATCAAAACCAAAGAACTGGTCGGAGAACTGCCAAACAGGTATTTCTATGAGTATTACATAATCCCTGATAACCTGCTGAAAAATAAGGAGAAAGTGGAAGTGAAATTCCAGGCTTATCCTTCCAATATCGCAGGGGGACTTTATGACTGCCGCCTCATGGAAATCACTGATACGACAACTGTAGTGCAGATGCTGGAACAGTAACTTATTGGAATGTGTATCATAAGAATTTTCGCCCTCTTGAACCGGATAGAAATAAACCAGTCAAAACTCTGACTTACTACTATGGAAGAGAAGACATCATTTGAGGCACCAAAAAGTCAGCCTTTAGACAAAAATAATGACGACATACTGACAGCCGTTAAAATGTTTTTTAGGCAAAGAAGACAGCATGAAATGCCTCAGGAGGAGTTTGACCAATTAAAAAAAGTGCTTTTGGAAGAGCAAAAAAAGCATAGCAAAAAGTGAGTGACCAAAAGTCGTGGACTAGCGCAGCTGACAGTAAAGAAAATGAAAATAAACTATACCTAATGGTTAGTCAGAATGGTAGAAAAGGAAGTTAAAATACTTTCAATTATACTAATTCGCCCATTTCTGAAGTATTCATTTTCAGTTGAATAAGAAGCTTCAGAGACAGAAAGAGCCCCCAAATGGCAGTTTGGGAGCCCCAATTACTTTTATAAGTTTTTATTAAAAGCACTTTAAAGTTATGAAATTATCCTTACAAAAATCATGGAGACATATAAAATATGTCTTCTGTGGGGTTTGCGTTTTGATGCTTCCGGCTTCAGGACTTTATGCCGCAGAGCCTGTATTGACGGAGACGGTGAAGAGGGTGAGTGACGAGCGGAAGATATCAGGAAAAGTAACCTCAGGAGAGAATGATATGGGTATTCCAGGTGTTCACATTGTGGTGAAAGGCACTATGGAAAGTACCGTAACAGATTTTGATGGTAATTTTTCCATTATGATTAAAGAGCTAAACCCCACTGAAGTAGTAGTACTTCAAATTTCAGCTATTGGGTTTATAACACAAGAAGTGGAGGTTAGAGATCAGTCTAATATTACAGTGGTATTGGCTGAAGATGTACAGCAGTTGGAAGAGATTGTAGTAGTGGGGTATGGTGTTCAGAAGAAGTCTGATGTGACGGGTGCTGTAGCAGTCCTGAAAGTAGATGACCTGAAGACAGTTTCTACCAATGATGTAGGCCAGATGCTTCAAGGACGTACGCCAGGTGTTCAAGTAAACAGTGACGGACAGGCAGGTGCTTTTCCTCAAGTGCGTATCAGGGGTATCGGTACATTTGGTAACTCAGATCCATTGTATGTAATCGATGGTGTGCCGATCAGCGGTGTTCCAAGAGATTTCAACCCGAATGATATTGAGACTATGCAGGTGTTGAAAGATGCTTCTGCTGGTGCGATCTACGGTTCAAGAGCGGCGAATGGTGTCATCATCATTACAACCAAAAAAGGTAAGAGAGAAAGCCCTTTGAAAGTAGAGTATAACAGCTACTATGGTGTCGATGAGGTATGGCAAACAATGCCTGTAACGAGCCGTGCGAACTATCAAACACTTAACAATGAGGCACGCTACAATGACGGAAAGCTATTGGCTCCTGCTAACAACCCAGAGTCTGTGAAGTACATTGATGATGTGGATACAGACTGGCAGGCAGAAGGCCTAAAGCAAGGCATGCGTCAGAACCATAACCTTTCCTTCTCAGGAGGTAGTTCATCAAGCACATATAATGTCTCTTTGGATTACTTTGAAAATCAGGGCACTTACGAGGGTAATGGACCCAACTATCAGCGTTATACAGCTCGTGTAAACACGACTCAGGAAAAAGGACGCTTCAGAATGGGACAGTCATTCTTCTATGCAAAATCTAATGAGGATGCTTTGGTAAGTGGAGCAGGTGTATTGGCAGGTGCACAGATTCCATTGGTGAACTACCTCGTAACAGCGATTCCAACAATGAGGCTTTATGATGATACAAAACTTGGAGGATATGGCGGTACGCTGTCAGATCGTGAGGATGCTATCTCTGTGAATGGTATTGGTTACAATAGCTTGATTACATCTACAACAGATGTTGACCGTAT
This sequence comes from Limibacter armeniacum, assembly GCF_036880985.1. Classification (NCBI taxonomy): domain Bacteria; kingdom Pseudomonadati; phylum Bacteroidota; class Cytophagia; order Cytophagales; family Flammeovirgaceae; genus Limibacter; species Limibacter armeniacum. The sequence goes on along the minus strand of NZ_JBAJNO010000006.1, from coordinate 50,168 downwards.
CTTTGCAAGTGGTTATGGAGAGTTGGAGCTATTCAATAAAAAGAAACATAGCTTGAAGTACAAGGTCAATGTCAGTGTTGACAAGACCATGGCACGTGACTATGTATTTATTCCTGAGTTTGATTTGGGATATTTCCATAAGAATGACTTGGCTAGAGTTACGGACAACAGCAGAGAATATACAGCAGGTTTGGTTGAGAATACGTTAACCTATGATTTCTCTTCAGGCAAGCATAACCTGAATGTATTGGTAGGTCAGATGTATCAGAGTAATGAAACATTCATTCGTTATGCAGGAGCATCTGGTTATGAAGAACCTTACTTCCCGACATTGGAGAATGGACAAGAGAAAAGCTCTGGAGCTTATCAGGATAAGAGTGTATTGTCTTCTTACCTAAGCAGAGTGAACTATAGTTTTGATGATCGTTATTTATTGACTGCAACTTTGAGAAGAGATGGTTCATCGAAATTCTCTCCCTCAAACAAATTCGGTTATTTCCCATCGTTAGCCATTGGTTGGAAACTGTTGAACGAAGACTTCATGGAGTTTATGCCATCTCAGGTTTCAAGCTTGAAGCTACGTGCCAGCTGGGGTATCCTGGGTAATGAGAACATTGGTAACTATGCTTACTCTCCACTAATCAACCCGAACGTGGTGTATACATTTACAGATGAGAGTGGCAACGAGCAAAGATTGACGGGAGCGATTCAGACAAATGTAGTTTCTGAAACATTGAAGTGGGAAGAGAAAGAAACAACAAACATAGGTTTGGATGTAGAGCTTTTCGATGGACAGGTATTGTTGTCAGGAGAGTACTACAACAGTGTCAGTAGAGATATCTTGGTAGGGGTGCCAATCCCTGCTTCGGTTGGTTCACTGAATGCTGCACCTATCGTGAATGCAGGTACTTTGAGAAACAGAGGGGTAGAAGTAGCGGTGAACTACCGTAGAATTACAGGAGACTTCCAGTGGGATATAGGAGCTAACATCTCTTCAAACCGCAACAAGGTATTGGCATTGGGTGAGAATGTAAATGAAGTATTGGGTGCTGGTTCAATCACAACAGTCGGTTCTGAAATTGGTAGACACTATGGTTTTAAGACAGACGGCATCTTCCAGACGCAAGAGGAAATTGATAACCACGCATACCAGGAAGCAGGAACGTCTGTTGGTGATATCAAGTTTGTGGACTTGAGCGGTCCTGATGGTACACCTGATGGCGTAATTGATGCTTATGACCGTACAGATCTTGGAAGCGCACTTCCAAAATTTACTTATGGTCTTTCGTTCTCAGCAGAGTACAAAAACTTTGACTTTACAATGTTTGCAAGTGGTGCTGGAAAATACCTGATCAACAATGCCTTGTATCGTCAATTGATGCATACAGGTGGTGATGACAACTACCACTTGGATATGCTGGACCGTTGGACATCAACGAATACAGATACAAATATCCCTCGTTTGGTATGGTCTGACCCTAACGGAAACGGTAGAGATTCAGATCGTGAGGGATGGTTGCAGGATGGTACACACTTGCGTATCAGTACAATCTCATTGGGTTACAATGTACCTACTGAGAAAGTAGAATGGCTGTCTAAGGCAAGAGTATACATGACGGCTCAGAACCTATATACTTTCCAAACCTATAAAGGCTATAACCCAGACTTTACATCAGGTGTTTGGAACCCAGGATTTGATGCAGGTTCTTATCCTAAACCAAGAACGATTATGCTAGGTGTGCAGCTAGGATTCTAAGAATGGCTGCACCTAAATCATCAGACATCACATAAGCATATTAGAACATGAAAAAATTACTATATGCGGTTATGGCAGCAGCGACATTGTTTAGCTGTGATAACCAACTGGAGCAGGTCAACCCCAATGTACCAACATTAGCATCTCACTGGCAAACACAAGAACAAGCGTTTGCAGGGGTGACAGCAATTTACAATGGTTTAATTACCGATGGAGCCTATATGAGAACATTCCCGGCTTTTTCTGATAACAGAGGGGATGATTTCCAAGGGGATAGCCCTGCTGTCTATCTTGAGCTAGGTGGACAGTTCACTATTCCGGAAACAGCTGGTGAAGTGCAATGGATTTGGAGAGACCATTACATTTTGGTATTCCGTTCGAATCAGGTACTTACTTATGTTTCTGAAATGGGTGAGGAGGTATTGGATCCAGACTTGAAAAACCGTTTACTGGGACAGGCTTACTTCCTGAGAGGACTAGCTTATTATAACCTGGCGATTACGTTTAAGCAAGTGCCAGTGATCACTGAGCTTCCTAAGGATGATAACGATTACTACCCTGAAACAGCTTCAGAGGAAGTATTGTGGAACCAGATCTACAGCGACTTGAGCATGGCGCAGGATTTATTGCCGGTGTCTTATAAAAATGTATCAGGTGCGGATCAAGGACAGGTTGGTAGAGCAACGAAAGGTGCAGCAATTGGCTTGTTAGGAAAAGCGTATGTCTACAGACAACAGTGGGAAGATGCAAAGGTAGAGTTTGAAAAGTTGATCTCAGGTGATTTGGCTGGTACTTACTCTTTGGTTGCCAATTACCGTGACAACTTCTCGGAAGTAAACGAGAATAACTCAGAGTCTTTATTTGAGGTACAATTCTCAACAACAACAGGTTCTATTTGGAACTGGACAGGAGAGCCTAACTCTAACTGGAAACAGATCAATGGCTTGGGTGTTAGCTATGCCATGGATGGCAAAGGTTGGGCAGATTACTTGCCTACCCGTTGGATTTACAATGAATATAAGCAAGAGCGTACAGTGGATGGAGAGCTAGACCCTCGTTTGCTGACAACCATCGCTTCCTATGAGCCGGAAGCCAACTCTGTATTGGCTTATGGTGAGCCTTGGCCATTTGCTACAGATGCCATCTACCCAAGAAAATACACCAATGATGGTTTGGGTGCATCTACAGACCTTGCAATGGAAGCTACTGGGGGTATCAACTATAGAGTACTTCGCTATGCAGATATCCTGATGCTTTATGCAGAGACGTTGAATGAGTTGGGAAATACAGCAGGGGCTTACCAATATATCCAGCAAGTAAGGGACAGGGTAAAACTTCCTGATTTGGCGACTACCAAACCTGATATGACACAGGAGCAGATGAGAGATCAGATAGCCCATGAAAGAGCGTTGGAGTTTGCCATCGAAGGAAACCGTATCCATGATATCATTCGTTGGGGATGGTTGTACAAGCCTGAAAAGCTCTCCCTTCTTAAAGAGCATGACAGTGACTTTAACACTTGGGTAGCAGGTAAAGAATACTTGCCTATTCCTCAGTCTGAGCTGAACAACAACAAAAACCTCTCTCCTAATTCAGCAAACTAATAGGGGATTAGGAATTTAGAATTGGGAATTCATGGCTACCTCCGGTAAGGGTGGATTCCTGATTCTCTCTCAACAACTAATGACAACGATGACCATGAAATATATATCAAAGATTGCGTTTTTGGGTCTTGCGGGGCTCTTGAGCTTGAGTGGTTGTGTGGAGCAGCCAGAAGAATATCTAACGGAAATAGACCCGGCTGTTTTTGAGCCTAAGCCATTTGATATTGACAATTATAGCGATACGTATGGAGGTATTGCTTCTTGGCAATTCTCCTTCCAATGGGGACCCTACAATTTGCATGACCCTTCAATCGTCAAGGGGGATGACGGGTGGTACTATTGCTATAGTACAGATGTAGCTTACGGACAGTCAATTCGTCCGGGTATTATGGTTCGAAAATCTCAGGACCTTGTTGACTGGAAGTTTGTAGGACAAGCAATTGATGGTTTGCCACAACAAGCAGTAGACTATATCGAAGGAAAAGGTGCTACAGCGAATGAAGGTATCTGGGCTCCTTATATTATGAAAGTAGGGGGAGAATACAGGTTGTACTATTCGTTAGCCTCTGATGGGTTTAGAGTAAGTGCAATTGGTTTGTTGACCGCTTCTTCGCCGGAAGGACCTTGGGTAGAAAAAGGTTTGGCAGTAGTGTCAGAGACGGATGGACCAGGTACAAATGCCATTGACCCTACAGTAGTGGTTACTCCTGCTGGAGATCATTATATGTATTATGGTTCTGCTTGGGATGGACTATTTGTTGTACAACTAGATCCTGCTACAGGTTTGGCTGCAACTGCTGGAGACAAAGGCAAGCTGATTGTAAGAAGAGGTCAGACAGATGGCATGTACAATGGTAATTTGGAAGGACCAGAGATCATCTATAACAAAGAACATGATAAGTATTACCTGTTTGTGGCATATGACTGGTTGGCTACCAAATACAATGTGCGTGTTTTCAGAGCAGACAGTCCTGAAGGTCCATTCCTTGACTGGGATGGTGTACCGGCTGATGAGCCACATGACAACAATGCACCGATGATCTTGGCTCCGTACGCTTTTGAAGGGCATGCAGGATGGCAAGGAACAGCACACTGTAGTGTATTTGAAGGGGTTGATGGAGAATACTTTATGGCAAATCAGGGTAGACCTGTGGTAGACCCTGCTGCAATGGTAATGCACGTACGTAAGGTAATGTGGACAGAAGAAGGATGGCCGATGGTTTCTCCTGAGCGTTATGCCAACGTACCAAACGATCCGGTTACTAAAGAAGAATTGGTAGGTAGCTATGACCAGCTGCTTAACCTTTACACAACGGTACCTGGTTATGGCAACGAGCAGACAGATCCAGGCATCAACGGATCTTTTATCTCTAACCTGCTGGCAGATGGTACGATCAATGGTGACCCAAATAACACTTGGGAGTATAATGCACCTTGGTTAGAGTTAAAATGGGCAAATGGAGCATTTATCGATAAAATGCACGTTTCCCGTGAAAGAGACTGGGAGCGTAAGATTTCCTCTACTGTTGTAATGACAGGATTTAACGGAGGTGGTTTGTCTATTTGGTTTAAGAAGAGACCAGTAGAGTAGTGCAGGAATAGGCAACATACCAACACAAGAATTCCTTTTTTTTAACTGAGTTATTGAGAACGGAGCATAGGACTCCGACTGGGAAAATTATGCTCCGTTCTCTCCTACTTAACAGCTCTGAAATATATACTCAAGCATAGTCTTGGGGTTGACTTTTACAGCCAAAAAATACCTGACAGATGGATAAGATGGATAAAACAATGAAAAAAATTATTGGCAGTGCCCTGATTGCTGGTTCCTTATTTACAGGGAATGCAATGGGGCAAAACTACAAAGACTTTACAGTCCAGACGGACCATGTAAAGGCAGAGATTCAGCCTACCATGTGGGGGATATTCTTTGAGGATATCAACTTTGCAGCTGATGGGGGTATCTATGCTGAATTGGTGAAAAACCGCTCCTTTGAATTTTATACACCATTGATGGGTTGGGAGGAAAAGAAAAGTGAGGACAATGCTTCTTACATTACTGTGATGAACCGCTCATCAAAGGATTCAGCAAACCCTAGATATGCTCAAATTAAGCTGGATGCCGAAAAAGAGGCATTTACCTTGACCAATGAAGGCTTCAGAGGAATGGGACTCAAGGAAGGCTTGAGCTACAGTTTTTCCCTAAATGCCAGAACGTTAAAAGGTGCTCCGGTAACACTGCATATTGAGTTGCTTTCTCATGACAATAAAGTAGTAGGAAAAACCTCTCTAAAGCTGGACAGCCCTCATTGGGACAAGTTTACAGCAAGCTTGAAATCAACTGTTACTGACCCAAAAGGAAAGTTGAGACTTAGCTTTGAAGGAAAATCTACTGTAGATATCGATATGGTATCGATGTTCCCTTCAGATACATGGAAAAACCGTCCAAATGGATTAAGAGCAGATTTGATCCAAAAATTGGCAGACCTGAACCCTGGGTTCCTACGTTTTCCAGGTGGATGTATCGTAGAAGGTAGAGAATTAGCCACCCGTTATCAATGGAAAAAAACAGTAGGTAACCTCGAGGACAGAAAGGTACAGATCAACCGTTGGAATACAGAGTTTGATCACCGTCCAACCCATGACTATTTCCAAAGCTTTGGTGTTGGATTCTTTGAGTATTTCCAGTTATCAGAAGACCTGAATGCTGAGCCGCTGCCTATCCTGAGTTGTGGTATGGCGTGTCAGTTCAATACAGGAGAACTTGTACCAATGGATCAGCTTGACCCATACATTCAGGATGCTTTGGACCTGATTGAGTTTGCCAATGGTGATGTATCAACTCCTTGGGGTAAACTCAGAAAAGAAATGGGACATCCAGCGCCATTTGACCTAAAGTATATCGGTGTAGGAAATGAGCAATGGGGACCTCAGTACATTGAGCGTTACAAGGTATTTGCCAAAGCAATCAAGGAAAAATACCCTGAGATCATTATTGTATCCGGAACAGGGCCTTTCCCTGACGGAAAAGAGTTTGACTATGCAGCAGAAGAGCTGAAGAAACTGGATGCGGAGATTGTAGACGAGCATTACTATAGAAACCCTGAATGGTTTCTGGAGAATGCTGACCGGTACGATAACTATGACCGTTCAGGACCAAAAATATTTGCAGGGGAATATGCGGCACAAAGTGTGGCAATTGCAAGCCCTGACAACAAAAACAATTGGCAGTGTGCCCTGTCTGAGGCAGCATTTATGACAGGACTGGAAAGAAATGCAGATGTGGTTCACCTGTCTTCATATGCGCCACTTTTTGCACACGCTGAAGGTTGGCAATGGACTCCAGACCTGATCTGGTTTGACAACCTGAATTCTTATGCTACCCCTAATTACTATGTTCAGCAACTGTTTTCAACCAATAAGGGAACACAAGTAGTGGAGATAGGCTACGCTTCCAACGAGCCAGTTACGGGTCAGGAAGAATTGTATGCCTCAGCAGTATTGGATGAGAAAAACAACCAGCTGATTCTGAAGATTGTCAATAGCTCTTCAAAGGATGCTACCAAGACAGTAAGACTGGAAGGTGACACCAAAACAACAGGAAAAGGAAGCATCACAGTACTGAAGAGTGAAGCGTTGGGTAGAGTGAACAGCTTTGATAATCCTGAGAATATTCACCCAACTACAGAAGAAGCAAACTTTAGAGGCAAAAAGCTGACTATCAACCTGCCTGCTTACTCTTTGACTGTAGTTAAAATCAACCTTAAGGAAAGCAATTTATAACAAATAGGACTATGCCTTGGCTTTCCTACGATTCAGAACTGTAGGGGAGCATGGGCATAGGTGAAAATATAAACTAAATAACAATGGGAAGTTTTTCATTTCTGGACTATGCAGTCTTTATCGGATATGCCGTACTGATCTTGTTTATGGGACTCTGGGTTTCCCGAGACAAAAAAGGAGAAACCAAGTCGGCAGAGGATTATTTCTTGGCGTCAAAGTCATTGCCTTGGTGGGCAATTGGAGCCTCGCTCATCGCTTCTAACATCTCGGCAGAGCAATTTATCGGGATGTCAGGTTCTGGGTTTGCCATCGGGTTGGCGATTTCTTGTTACGAGTGGATTGCAGCAGCTTCGCTGATTATAGTGGGTAAATATTACCTGCCGATCTTTATCAAGAAAGGCATCTTTACAATGCCTCAGTTCTTGAAAGACAGGTTTGATGGGCGTGTTAGTATGAGCCTTTCCGTATTCTGGTTGCTGGTGTATGTGTTTGTGAACCTGACTTCAGTACTGTATATGGGCGCGTTGAGTCTTGAGATTATCATGGGTGTGCCGATCTTGTACGGCATAATTGGTCTGGCGCTCTTTGCTGCAGTTTACTCGATTTACGGAGGACTTTCAGCTGTGGCTTGGACAGACGTTGTACAGGTAGTTGTATTGGTTATTGGAGGTTTAGTTACTACTTATCTGTCATTCAATGCACTGTCTGGTGGAGAAGGTATGCTGTCAGGTTTGCAGATTGCATTCGAGCAAGCACCAGAAAAGTTTAAGATGATTATCGATAGAGGGACCATGATTCCTGATGGTAAAGGTGGATTTGTAGATGCCTATGAAATGTTGCCAGGTATCGGTGCTTTGTTTGGTGGTATCTGGATTGTAAACCTGGCTTACTGGGGACTTAACCAGTACATTATTCAGCGTACCTTGGCAGGTAAAAACCTGAAGGAAGCGCAGAACGGGGTTGTGTTTGCAGGTTACCTGAAGATCCTGATGCCTTTGATCGTTGTGTTGCCAGGTATTGTAGCGTTCACCATTAGTAAAGATCCATTGGCATACAATGTAGGGGAGAGCATTGCCGGTACTGTTTCTGACATGGCGGTAGGTACGATCACCAAATCAGATGAAGCTTACCCTTGGTTGCTGAATACCTTCGTTCCAACAGGTTTGAAAGGTTTGGCATTTGCCGCATTGGCAGCAGCGATTGTTTCTTCATTGGCATCCATGATCAACAGTACGTCGACTATCTTTACAATGGACATCTATAAGAGCCATTTCAATCAGAATGCCTCGAACAAGTCTTTGGTAAACATGGGTAGAATGGTTTCAGTAATTGCACTGTTTATTGCCGTATTGGTCGCTCCGATGTTGGGAGAACTGGATCAGGCGTTCCAGTTTATTCAGGAGTTTACAGGACTTGTAACACCGGGTGTATTGGTCATCTTTACATTGGGACTTTTCTGGAAACGTGCAACAGCCAATGCCGCTTTTGCAGTAGCATTGCTTACTTTCCCATTGTCTTGGGGTATGAAAATCCTCTTGGAAGAAATGCCATTCTTGGATAGAATGTTTATAGTGATGCTGGTACTGGCAGCCATAGCGGTGGTAATTTCCCTGTTTGGAAAAGAAGACAAGGAAAAAAGTATCAAAATTGAGAAAGGTATGTTCAACACAGGAATGACTTTCAACATTGCCTCAATGGGTATTTGTGGAATCTTGTCCGTTCTGTACCTGATTTTCTGGTAGTAAATAGGGTTGTGCAATATTTAAGGTCGGAAAGAAATGGAATCATCTGTTTCTTTTCGGCCTTATGTTTTTAATAAGGAACTGCTGCTATGGCATAGAAATGGGGTTTTATGTGTAGAGTAGGAGAGAACAGAAACGCAGGGAAATAGTTAGGAAAGAAGAATGGAAGAAATTTTGCAGTTAAACACTTGTTTAAAACTTATATTTAAAATATAATTGCAGCATGAAAGGGCAAAAGGATATAGAGAAAGATAATACTGAATTGAAAATCAGACTGGCAGCAAAAGAATTGTTTACTGCCAAAGGCTTCAAAGGCACAACTGTGCGTGATGTAGCTAAAAAGGCTGATGTCAATATTGCTCTTGTCAACTATTATTTTCGTAGCAAAGAAAAGCTTTTCAAGGCTATTTTTGAAGAAAACACGAAAGAATACTTTCTGTTGATTCAGGATATTGTTCAAAGCGAGGGACTTACATTGGAAGAGCGAATCAAAAGATATGTCTCTACGGTAATGGACCAACTGGTACAGAATCCTCAATTGCCAATGTTTATCTTGCAGGAGATGCATCAGAATCCAGAACTGTTTCTTGACAAGAAACGCATGGACTGTACCCGTATCGCACAATCTCTTTTGACAAGGCATAAGGATGAAATAAGCCCTGAAAAGTTGTCTAATATAGATGTTATCCAGCTAGAAGCCAGTATTTCCAGCCTGATAGTATTTCCTTTGGTATCCAAGGTTATCATGATGAAAGTACATGACCTGGATGAAGCGGAATACCATAACCTGATGGAACAAAGAAAAGAAATTATTACAGATATGATTATCAGTTACTTGAAGTCATGATTTTTCACTTTTAAAATTTTTTACCCCTTAATTAAACAATAGTTTAAATCATAAATTTAAAATGTTCTTTTAAGATTTTCATAATCATATGACCTTTGCCGTCAGAAGGTGTAAGTGGTGTTTATTTTGATTATCAGCTATTTAAAATCATAAATTTTTTTTACCCTTCGGTTAAACAAACGTTTAAATCATTATTTTAAAATGAGTATTCAAAAGAAACTTTTAACAGGCTTATTGCTACTAATCCTCTTGAGAGTGCCGGTGTTTGCACAGGAAAGTGGACAATCTCCGACAATGGGGATATTGGATTGCATTGAGTATGCGAAAGCCAATCAGACTCAGATTCGAAGTGCGCGAATTGATGAGCAGATTGGTGAACAACAGATAAGGGAGGCCAGAGGTACAGGTTTGCCTCAGGTAAATATTAATGCCAGCTATGAGGACAAGTTAAAACTTCCACTCCTTGTAGTACCTGGCTTTGGTGGTGAAGACGGTGGTGGTATCACCATGGGTTACCAATACAATACATCTGTCTCGGCAGAGGCTACCCAAATGATATATGACCCTACATTTGGTGTTGCTTTGAAGGCTGCCAAAACAACCCGTAGCATGTATAAGCAGCAGACAGCTTTTTCGGAAGAGCAAACGGCTTATGGGGTTGCCGTCGCTTACTATCAGGTGATTGTGGTTAAGAAGCAATTGGACCTGCTGCAAAGTAACCTGAGAAATGCTGAAGAAACCCTGAAACAGACGGAGCTACAGTTTAAGAATGGTTTGGCAAAAGCTGTGGATGTTAGCCGATTAAGAGTGAATGTGAATACACTTCGTTCCAGAATTGATCAGAGTACATTGACACTTCAGCAAGTGGTAAGCCAACTGAAATATCAGATGGGAATGCCATTGGAGCAACCGTTGGATATCAAGGAAATTGAAATGAATGAAGAGGAGCTGAAGTTGGCATCAGAAAATGTGCAAGCTGAACCGAAGAACAGGTTAGACTATCAGTTGCTGGAAACTAATATGGAACTGCAATACCTTGATCAGAAAAGAAATTCTGCAAGTTACCTGCCTACGCTTACAGCATTCGCCAACTACGCTTATCAGGCTCAGGGTGCTGAGTTTGGAGTCCTTCCTACTGACAGTAATGGATGGCTGGATTTCAGTACGGCAAGCATTGGCTTGAGACTGAGAATACCAGTATTCCAAGGTTTGCAACGTGATGCAAGAATACAGCAGTCCAAACTGAAACGCTACAAGATAGAAGAGCAAATCTCCAATAAAAAAGAAACGATCAAGCTGGAGGTTACCAATGCAGAAATAAAGTACAAGAATACATTGGAGCGCATTGATTCTGAGAAAGAAAATGTGGAGTTGGCGCAAAGTGTATTGGATATAACAAAGCTCGAATTCAGAGAAGGGGTAAGTACTTCTACAGATGTTGTCAACGCGGAAACAGCACTTACGGAAGCACAAAACACTTATATCACAACCCTTTTGGACCTGTACACTGCAAGGTTGGAGCTTGAGAATGCCAAGGGTACCATCATGGACTATTTAGTAATAAATCAGTAGAAACGACAATCTGGAATATATATGAAAAAGATCATTAGCATAACTTTAACCATAGTGCTCATTTCCTTTATAGGATTCAAACTCTATAGCAACAAAAAGGAAATCAATGCAAATAATAAAGTGGCGGACAAAGGTGACGTTACTGTCGCAGTCAACACTTCAAAAGTCAAAAAAGGTACAAGTACAAACAGTTTCTCATTGCTGGGTACTGTAGCTCCTGACCAGGCTGTAGACATCAAGGCTGAAACAGCAGGAAAAGTGGAGAAAATTTACATCGATTTGGGTGATGAGCTGAAAAGAGGTGCGGTAGTCGCTCGCATTGACAACAGGCTTTTGAGCATTGCAGCTTCCAATGCCAAACAAAGACTGGACGATGCCAAGCAAAACTACGAACGTTACAAAAACCTATTTGAAGGTGGCGCAGCCACACAGGCGCAGTACGATCAGTTCAAACTGTCTTATGAAAATGCACAAAACCAGTACGCTGAAGCAAAAAGACAACTGGACAAGTCTGTAGTGACGGCACCGTTCAGCGGTGTGATTACCAAAAAGAGCATTGATGAAGGTGCCTATGTAAATATTGGGGGATCAGTTGCCAGACTGATTGACGTAAAACACCTGAAAGTAGAGCTAAGTGTAGCTGAAAAGGATGTTTACAACTTGAAGAAAGGGGATCAGGTAACAATTTCTACATCGGTATTCCCGGGTGTTACTTATGCAGGTGAAATTACATTCATCAGCCCTCAAGGGGATGATGCACACAACTATCCAGTTGAAATTGCCTTCGATAATAAGGCTACCAATACTTTGAAAGCGGGTACTTATGTGAATGTTCAGTTCAGCATTGCTAGTGGTGTTGAGGTATTGCAAATCCCTCGTTCTGCACTGATTGGTAGTATCCAAAGTGCTAAGACATACCTAGTGAAAGATGGTGTAGCTTACCTGAAAGACATTACTGTAGGTCGTGATAACGGTGAATACCTGGAAGTGGTAAATGGCTTGCAAGCGGGCGATGAAGTAGTGGTGACAGGACAGATCAACCTGTCTGACAAAACCAAGGTAGAAGTAATCAACTAATAAATAAGGATAGCGAATTATGACAGTTACAGAAATAGCCATTAAACGTCCGGCACTGGTGATTGTAGTATTCACCGTGCTGGGACTTTTGGGCATGTTGAGCTATCAGCAGCTTAACTATAACTTGCTTCCGGACTTTGATGCTCCGGTAATGACAATTGCTACAGTCTATCCGGGTGCAGCAGCCAGCGAGGTTGAGACCTCTGTGACCAAGGAAATAGAGGATGCTCTTTCATCATTGGAGAACCTTGATAAGCTGGAGTCAACTTCTCAGGAAGGAATCTCTTTGGTAGTGGTTCGTCTGTATCAGAATGCAGATATTGATCAGGCAGTGCAGGATGCTCAACGTAAGATTGATGCAATCCAGTCAGAGTTGCCTGAAGATGTAGACGCTTCAAGCATCAGTAAATTCTCTACAGCTGACTTACCTGTATTGCAACTTGGCGTGACGGCTGATCTTGCCCCAACAGCTTTTTATCAGCTGATGGATGACCGTATCAAGCCACAACTTGCCAAGATTGAAGGCGTAGGTCAGATCAGTCTGGTAGGAGGGGAGCAACGTGAGATTCAGGTCAATGTAGACCCTGCAAAACTGAAAGCCTATAAACTGACTATCGGTCAGGTAAGTCAGGCAATTACAGCAGCCAATCAGGATTTCCCTACAGGAAAGATTGAAACACAGAACTCACAGTACAGCTTGAGAATGGCGGCTAAGTTCAGCAACCTGAACCAGATCAGAAACCTGATTATCACAACGACTGCGGATGGTGCTCAGGTAAGAGTGGATGATGTAGCCGAAGTGAATGACGGTATTGCAGAGCAAACGACCATCAACCGTGTTAATGGGCGTACCAGTATCGGTGTGGTAATCCAGAAACAGGCAGATGCCAATGCTGTAGCAGTAAGTGAAATGGTACGTAAAAAGCTGACTGAAATTGAGAGCACTTATGCAGCTGAAAACCTGCATTTCACAATTGCCAATGACAGCTCAGTATACACGCTTGCTTCAGCAGACGCTGTAATGTTTGACCTTGTACTGGCAGTAGTGATTGTGGCAGTGGTGATGTTGTTCTTCCTGCACAGTATGAGAAACTCACTGATTGTACTGGTAGCGTTGCCAACTTCTATTGTATCGACATTTATCCTGATGTACCTGTTCGGTTTCTCACTGAACCTGATGACGTTGCTGGCACTATCACTGGTAGTAGGTATCCTGGTGGATGACTCCATTGTAGTATTGGAGAACATTTACCGCCATATGGAGATGGGCAAGCACAAGCGTATTGCCGCATTGGAAGGTAGAAATGAGATTGGTTTTACAGCGATGGCTATTACGTTGGTGGACGTTGTGGTATTCGTACCGATGTCATTGGTAAGTGGTCTTGTTGGTAATATCGTAAGAGAGTTTTCATTAGTGGTAGTATTCTCTACACTGATGAGTTTGGTGGTATCTTTTACCATTACGCCATTGTTGGCTTCCAGATTTGGTAAGCTGACACATTTGGATCCAAAAGGAGGTATGTGGAGCAGAATCCTAATCGGTTTTGAGTCAGGTTTTGATGGGCTAAAAGATACCTACAGTGCAATGCTCAGCTGGGTATTGAATGGAAAAAGATGGGTAGTTTACCTGAGTACAGTGGCGCTGTTTGTGGCTTCATTGGCATTGGTGCCAGCCGGATTTATTGGTGCTGAGTTTACACCACAGGCTGACCGTGGAGAGATGGTAATTACCTTGGAGTATGACCCTGAAGTAACAATCTACCAAAATAACCAGAAGACCACTCAGGTTGAAAAACTATTGCTGGCACGCCCAGAAGTGGAAAAGGTAATGAGTAACATTGGTTACGGAGGTAGTACTATTGGCGGTGCTTCTACCAACTATAAGTCACAGCTGACAGTCACCTTGGTAGACAAAAAACATAGGAACTTTAGCACGACAGACTTCGGTATTACCATGCAGAAGGAAATCATGAGAATTCCGGGTATCAAAGCTAAGGCGGCTCCGACTTCCATCGTAGGTGGAGCAGGAGACGCCCCAATCCAGATTTCAGTGAAAGGTACTGACATGGATCAAATCAGGGAAACTGCTGAGATGATCAAAGGGATTGTTGCCAATACTGCTGGTACATCAGATGTAGAGTTTTCTATTGAAGATCCAAAACCTGAGATTCAGGTGCAGGTTGACCGTGATAAGATGGCAAATCTGGGCTTGAATGTTGGAACAGTAGGTAGTACACTTCGTACAGCGTTTAGTGGAAATGACGATTCCCGATTCAGTGAAAACCCTTATGAGTATGACATTATGGTAAGACTGGATGGGTTTAACCGTAGCAGTCTTCAGGATGTAAACAACCTGAGTTTTGTCAATAGCCAAGGACAGGTAATTCCACTGAGTCAATTTGCGGATGTTCGTCAGGAACTGGGTGCAAGTAAGTTGGAGCGTAAAGACCGCCAGTCATCCATTACAGTCAATGCACAGGTTGTAGGTAGACCTGTTGGTACAGTGGGTGCGGAGATTCAGGCAGCTGTAGCGCAGCAAAATATTCCTGAAAGCTTAGAGGTTGCCTATGGAGGACAGCTGGAGCAGCAGAGTGATGCCTTTGGTAGCCTTGGTTTGGCAATGTTGATGGCGATTATTTTGGTGTACCTGATCATGGCAGCCCTGTATGACAACTTTATAGATCCATTTATTGTACTGTTCTCATTACCAGTAGCCCTGATAGGTGCATTGTTGGCTCTGGCACTGACAATGAGTAGCTTGAGTATCTTCTCTATCATTGGTCTGATCATGTTGATGGGATTGGTAGCCAAGAACGCAATTCTATTGGTAGACTTTGCCAACCACCTGCTTGAGCAGGGGATGGAAATGAAAGAAGCATTGGTAGAAGCAGGTAGAGAAAGGCTTAGACCTATCCTGATGACCACACTGGCAATGGTATTTGGTATGCTTCCAATTGCGATGGCTTCAGGTGCAGGTGCAGAGACAAGAAACGGACTGGCGTGGGCCATTATTGGAGGTCTGATCAGTTCATTGATCCTGACATTGGTATTGGTGCCATCAGTATATATGACCATAAAGAGACGTGTTGTCAAATGGCAGAAGAAACGTTCAGACGAAACAGAAAAAACTGAGCTGGCTCTCAGTAATGCTTAATTTTTGGTTTTAGTTAGTTTTTGGAAGTCCTGCCCATTTTGGTGCAGGGCTTCCTCTTGTAATTGAAATAAAATGGAACCTGAAATCATTCAGCAAAAAGCTTTGGAACTTTTTTCCAAACACGGAACACAAGCAGTCAACATGGATTGCCTTGCCCGTGAATTGACGATATCCAAAAAAACATTGTACAAGCACTTTGAAAGCAAAGAAGCATTGGTGTATTCATTACTAGAGCAGGTTATTGAAGAGTGGGGGGCATCTTTAGATACCATACTGCAAGGAAAGAAAGACCCTGTGTCTCGACTATTAGCATTTGAACTTTTAAGGTATGACTATTTGCAGCGGTTCAATCCTGAGTTTTTGGTTAAGAAGGCAACCAACTATGACAGTATTCTGGACCTTCAGGATATTATAAAGGAGCAGGTGTCCAGTATCTATTATTGTTTGCTAGAGGATGCAAAGGACAAGGGGTACCTGATTGAATGTTTGGATATCCACACATTTATCAAGACACATGAAATGACCTTTGAACTGTTTGTAGAAAAATGTCTGTCAAATACAGCCCAATCTCATGAATCATTTAAGCACCTTGTGATGCTGCATACTGCCGGAATTGTCAATCAGAGAAAGATTGATGTATGGCCAGTAGTAGAAGAGTTACTAGGAAACCGTAACCTGGTTTTCCAATAAAGATATAGGCACTTAACCAATAAGTTCTGACTCTTTTTAAGAAAGGATAGGACAACAAAAAAGTTGATATAATAAACATATACTACCGAATTGACCTTATATGACCACTATGATAGACAATAGACTTACAAAAAGCGAGAAAGTAATTTTCTCGCTTGTATTTCTGCACCTGATTGTTGGAGTACTAACCTTCTTTTTTGACAAGGGTATTTTTGATCTCTATGTAATAGAAGATGGATATATTGAAAATATGACAGCAGTTATGCTCCTTTTTTCAGCAGCCTTCTTTATAGAGGCAGCTTTTAGAAATAAGAATAAGCAATGGCGTTTTCTGCTGTTCATGGCTGGGATGGTTTTTATTTTTGGTGCTGGAGAAGAAATTTCATGGGGGCAGCGTATTTTTGGCTTAAATACTCCAGAAAACTTGAAGGCAATCAATACACAGGCTGAACTTAACCTCCACAATATCAAAGTGGGTGATGTGAAGTTCAATAAACTAATATTCAGTGCAATCATGTATAGTGGAATTTTCACTTACTTGATTGTTATTCCAATGCTATATCAATTCAGTAATAAGGTAAGAGATTTTGCATTTTTATTTATACCAGTACCAAGATTGTCTCAAGGCCTTATTTACCTTTCTTTCTTTCTACTAGTTTCCATCATTCAAGATGGCAAGCTTTGGGAACTTCAAGAGTTCACTTTTTCAGTCTTCCTATTTACTACTTTGCTTTATCAGCAAAATGAACAGTTTGATGAAATTGTCGGAAGGAATACAAGTAGATAGAATTTCACAAGTGATGATGTTAATAGAGGGAGTGTCAAAATCTGATGCTCCCTTTTTTTGAGTCACTATATCGAGAATATCATAATTTAACAATAAGGGAAACGAAATAATTATATATAAAAAAGAATTATGCTTTAATAAAGAAATCATCTCCTTTGGTAGTTCTGTTTAACAACCTTGAAAGGTTGTTTTCGTGTTACGTTAAACAATATAATTATAAATATCAGTAATAAGGATCTTTATAGAAGTTTAAGTGTTTATACCTCATTTGTTTATTTCGTGGATTGTTAAATCATAATAATAAAGAAAAATCACTCTAGGGTATTTCATGAGGTTCCACCCATTCTTTAGACAGCTAAAAGGGTGAACTTATATTTTCTCTTTTTCTCTCAATTTCTGAGCGCACTTTCTCTTCTTGGAGTATAGTAATACCCTGAAAGACTGATGGAAAGCAACACGCACGGTTGCAGGATGCTCAGCTTTTCATTGGCCTCATCGATGAGCAAACGTCTCTCAAAGACGGTCAGGCCTTCTTTAAAAAATCTACCTGAACCTGCAATTGTCCTATTTTGGCATAGAGTTGTTCTTTCTCAATTTCGGCATCCTGCTGTTGTTTGTCTAACTGATTTTTCTTGGCAAATACCTGTGCAGCACCAGCGAGAAATTCCCGTTTCCAGGCATTGATCTGGGCTGGTTGTAACTTGTATTGCTGAGATTACTCGACTACCGTTTTGATTTCCTTTATAGCCTCGATCGCTACTTCTGCTTTGAAGGTGGCCGTAAACTTTCTGCGAGATCTTTTTGCGTTTGACATAAGCGTAAGTTACTGTTTTTTTCAATTAAGCTTATGGTCCAGTTTTCTTAGGGTATGATAGAATTTTTGGGGGAACTTCAATCTACTTTATAAAGAACAAGGGATTGACCTCCCATTTCTATAAAGCCACGAGATATTTGTCTGATGTTTTAGAATAAACAGTATGGATCGCCTGATACTGATAGCAGTGCCTAAAGCCCGCCTGCGAGCGTATTGTTTGGGTTTGTAGCGTTTTGGGTTGACATCTTTACTGTAAAAGTGGTTTGACAAAAAGTGATAATTGGATTTAAGCGATACAAAAATAACCAACCACTCGAAACAACAAAATAATATTGTTGTTTCGAGTGGTTGGTTACCAGGTCAGACCGAGTACTGTCTAGCTATGCACCCATTTATCAAATTGGTATAATTGTATTAACCAACAACACCGAATGATCTTTTAAACCAATTTATATTATTAATATATTCCTTAATTAATTCATAAAATATAATATATATATTTTCTCGATTTATACTTCTCACAACTATGTCTCTATAAGTATCAAATTGACCTAACATTATATCAATTCTATTTTCATCAATTTCGTTTTTGTATTTTTCAAAAATTAAAGGATGAATTTTATTAAACCAAATAATAGCTTTTTCCCTCTCCATTTTTGCAATATTGAAAATTTCTTCGTAATGAAAGGGGGTTAAAATATAACCTAGATACTCTTCTTTATTATAAGTATTTTCAAACTTAAAGCAAGTAAATGACATATTATCATTTATAACTTTTGTGCTAATATAAAAATTAAACTCATTTTTACTTGCATAGAGAACTTCTTTAAGTATAATCCCTATAGGACATGTAGCAGGCGTTTCAATTGGACTATAAGGTATATATATTCTAATATCATCATCTTCATAATAAGATGAGTCTTCTGATTCGTCATACTGTAGAATATCTAATAATCCTACTCCATTATATTTAAAATCCGCAAATCCCCATACATCAAATGGAGAATTAAATGAAGACCTATATAAGCCTAAGTTTGGCAATTCCTTCTTTAAATTTATTTTATTTTATTTACGAGAGGATGAATTGATCGTAAAACTCCTTTTTCTAGCCACATTCTGACTTCGTTTGTTGTACCTGTTTCATTAATTTTTCGACCAAAATCTAATATCATTTCAGGAGCTCCCCTTGCTGACGTACCAGTCTTTAGTATTCTGGAAGGATCATTCTCAATTATATCAAGTGCTTCAGCCATTACACCTTCAATAGTCATTCCATCTTTAAACATCTCGCTTGTCCCTCTTCAACCAGGGTTAAATTTATTTTTCCCATAAAAATGGACGACTGAATGCTTAGGATCTCTTAATACTTTTTTAAAAGGGACACAACTATTATGTACTAAAATTTCATTTTTTCCTACTAGATAAGTATGCTCCCTATAAACTTCAAGATTATATACTGTATTAGCTGGAACTTCCTTAAAGGATTTTAACTTAAGTTTAGTATGCCGTCCACAAACTGCTTCTTGTACTTTAAGTTCTCCTACTGGTACCCAATCACGTCTGTCTAACGAATAAAATGGGTGGGTCGGTGAAGCGTTAATGACTTCTTTGTTCCCTAGACTATCCTCAAAAGGATAAGCAATTATAGCGGTTGCCGCATGTATAAATTTACCAGTTATAGGTCTGTTTACAAATAGAGAGCCCGTATTTTCTTTAATCAGCCTTGTATCTAACTGATTCGGAATGAACTTCAGTACAGTAGCCATTCCATCAATCCCTAACTCCGGCATACTTAAGGGAACCTGATTTCCCAACTTGTCTGCTTTCTGTTGTTTTAGCCACCAGTTAGGTCTTCTAAAACTAACAATAGCAGCATTACCATCAGGCTTTTGTACAGATAGCTTGACCCACTTCCAAGTATAAGGAGTAATCTGTTCCGCGTCAATCTCAGTCCACTCCTCAGCTGCCGTTTGAAATGTCCTGACAAACTTCTCCTTTGAATTAAGTTTCTCTTGAATTTCAGTATAGCTGGAAAAGAGGTGGGATAGAATCCCCCCAACTCATCTGGCGTTTTAAAGTAGTCAATTGGAGATTTTAGATCTTGGCACCAGGTACTTGTCAATACAAGTACCTGAATTATACATAATATTATATATCTATAGAAGTTCCTTTAGATTAGATCGATAGGATAAAATAAAGAATACTTGGTAAGTTGAAAAAGAGAAAGAGGTAAACCTTTTGTTATTCTAGGCTTGGTACCTTGATCACGATTTGGACCTCTTTCTTTCCTGATAAACAAGCCTCAGATAGAAGTTAGGGTTAACGACCCATTATTAAGGTTTTGATTGTGTTTACCAGATTTGTATTTCACTAAATCAACAAGAGAAAATGGCGTACCAGTATTTCATCGGTCTAGATATCGGAAAAAGCACAATGGCTGTCTTGGTCAAAGGCCTGCAATCAACATTGGTCGAGTATGGGATTGAGAACACTCCCAAAGCACTCCATAAGCTGATTGTGCTTCTCAGCAAACAAGGCGTCACAGCAAAACATAGCTTAGTGTGCATGGAGCATTCAGGTGTCTATACTAGCCATAGCCTAGAACAGTTCTATGCAAAGGGCGATCCCATTTGGGTGGAAAACCCCATTAATATCAAGCGGTCCATCGGGATGGTACGGGGTAAAAATGACAAGGTGGATGCCTATCGCATCGCCGATTTTGCCTTCAGGAACCAGGATAAGACTTAGTTATGGGAACCTGAACGTAAATAGCTGGTCAAACTCAAAAAGCTATATACCATCAGGGAAAAGCTTATGGAAACCAATAAGCAACTTACCATGAGTTTGAAACAGGCTGAAGGTTTTGAAGACCGTCAACTTACAGGGCTGGCACGCAAACATTTCCAGCCGTTGTTGAATCAGCTGGATAAGCAACTGAAAAAAGTACAGCTACAGATCCGTCAACTGATTCAGGAAGATGAAAAACTCAAACAACTGACCAAAATTGTCACCTCCGTACCTGGTGTGGGAGAAATTGTTTGTTGGAAACTACTGGTTGTGACCAATGAATTCAAGGATCTCCGAGATGGACGGAAGTTCGCCTGCTACAGTGGTGTAGCTCCATTTGCCTATACCTCAGGCATTAGTATCAAAGGAAGAGCAAAAGTATCCAATATGGCTAACAAAGACATGAAAAAGTTATTGCATATGGCTGCAGTAGCAAGTATTGGTAAGGGAAAAGGAGAACTCTATGATTACTTTCACAGAAAAGTAAAACAAGGCAAACACAAGATGTCAATCATTAACGCTGTTAGAAATAAGATTATACACCGAGTATTTGCCTGTGTGAGTGCAAATAGAGAATATGATTATTCTTATATTAATGCACTTGTTTAGATTATAGAAATCGTGATAATCTCTAATGTACTTTATCATTCTAAGTCGATACCACTATGAGCTGGACCATTTCACGCAGACGTTTTTTACTTTCTTCATCAGTCCTGACTGGAGCAATATTTCTCGCTCCTAAAAGCTTGTTTTCACAAAGTAAACAACCTAGTATCCGCTTTGGAGTACTGACGGACAGCCACTATGCCAATCGCCCTGAATCAGGGACAAGATTTTACCGTCAGTCAATAGAAAAGCTGGAAGCTTGTGTTGAAGTTTTGAATAAAGAGAAAGTGGATTTTGCGATTCATTTGGGTGATTTAAAAGATCAGGACGAACAAAAGCAAGAAGTGGATACATTGCGTTACTTGTCTGAAATAGAAGGTGCATTTGCCAAGTTTAACGGACCAAGATATCACTGTATTGGAAACCATGATGTTGATAGCATTTCAAAAAAGCAGTTTCTTGAAGGTGTCGAAAACACAGGTATCCCAAAAGATCAAGGACATTATTCTTTTGACCTGAATGGATTTCATTTTATAGTACTTGACCCTAATTATCATCCTGATGGAAGCCATCATAACCATGGTGATTTTAAATGGTCTGAAGCGATTATTCCGGAAGGTCAGTGGAAATGGTTTGAGCAAGACCTTGAGAAAACAACTTTGCCAACGGTCGTATTCTGCCATTTTACTTTATATAATTTTACTCGAGACAATGACCCATTTTATGTGACAGATTTTGAAAGGGCTCAAAAGCTGATGGAAAAATCAGGAAAGGTATTGGCTGTACTTCAGGGACATGTACACCAAGAAGATTTCCAGACCATCAATGGGATTCATTACATTACACAATTGGGGATGGTAGATCATGATGGGCTTGATAACAACAGTTTTGCCATTGTAGAAATTGATCAAAATGGGTTGGTTATAAATGGCTACAAGAGAAGTACTTCTCACAAGTTTTCGTTAGCCAAAAAGTAACCTGAAAATTATAGCTATAAGTGCTAAAAGCAAAGAGCGTCATCCCAAATCAGGTTGGAATGACGCTCTTTTATTATATCTATATCATATATAGCTTTTAGAATAAAATAGCCTATTGGGTCTTAGCCTCTTTTCTTTAATGACTCCATAATACCTCTAGATGTTTCCCTTACCCTGTCAAGGTTTTCACTCTTTGCAGAAATGGCTATGTGAATTTGTCTGCCATCCACAGCTGTAAAGAAAACCAAGTAGTACTCACCCTGATTGGATGTTTCAAGATAGGCTACAGGCAGTGAGTTGATATCTACTGTTTTGGTATCCAACCAAACTGCATTTGGGTACATTCCCTTAAAATGGTTTTCATAAAACTCCCTTAGGTTATCTACCTCCCCTTCTGAAAGTGGATTCAAGTTATCTGACAGTATCAGGGTTATAGAATCCTGCTCCTGATGCAGCTCCAATACCGGATGAAAAGGTTGGTCATGGTACTTTTCATCTAGTACTTCAGGATCAAGTTGGCTAAACGTTGATGGAACATCAATTGACAATTGCTCAAAGATGGCAACCTGTACATTTTGACTTGGCGAAAATGCCCATAATACTGGTAGTAAGCTGATTGCTAAAAAAATTCTTTTCATTAGATCCTAGTTAAAGCTGTTGCTCTTTGTAAAGTTTAGTTATGAACATCTGTTCTGCTCCCAACAAGGGCTTATGCTGATTACAGGAGTCACTTTTAAAATAGTTTCTTGCTGGTTTTATGCAATTTATGTTTCTCGTTCAATGTTACAGACTGTTCAGTTCCCGTAAATATACAAACTTTCCAAAGCTGAAAAACTATATTTTGAATCAGAAAAGGTAATTGACTGACTGTTCAATAGAAATGATTGAGCTGATATACTTATAAATACCTGTAAGTATGATGACTACGTAAAACAAAAAAAGACCCCTCAGGCAAATCACCTGAGAGGTCAACTTTATATAGGGTACTTGATTGAATTACAACTTCTTCAAACCTTTCTTCTGGCTCTTGTCTGTCACTTCAATCAAGCTGATTGCATAACCACCTGCTGCTACTGAACGCTGTGTCAGTTTAGACTTGCTGTTCACCAACACCTTACGGATATTGTATGCTTGAGGGTTTGTCTTGTAATCAGCATCTTTCGCATCGCTGTAGATAGTTGCTACATACGTTTTGCCTGGCTCCAGGAAGTCGAAAGAGATTTTGGATACATAAGCCTCGTCACCTGCAACGTTACCTACAAACCAGTTGTTAGAACCTTTCTCACGACGAGCGATTGTAATGTATTTGCCTGGTTCTGCTTCCAGGTACTTGCTCTCATCCCAATCTACTGCCACATCCTTGATAAACTGGAACGCATCCATAAAACGCTTGTAGTTTTCAGGAAGGTCAGCTGCCATTTGCAGTGGGCTGTACATTGTCACGTACAGTGCCAACTGGTTAGCGATTGTCGCATTTACATGAGAGTGGTTGTTAGGGTTCAGTTTTGAGATATCCATCTCGAAGATACCCGGCGTATAGTCCATTGGACCACCAATCAGACGCGTGAAAGGCAGGACACTTACGTGGAAAGGCTTGCTACCACCGAATGCCTGATACTCTGTACCTCTTGCTGACTCGTTACCGATCAGGTTAGGGTAAGTACGTGCAATACCTGTAGGACGAACTGCCTCGTGCGCATTGATCATAATCTGGTACTCTGCTGCTTTTTCCAAAGCATACTGGTAGTGGTTCACGATCCACTGGCTGTAGTGGTTTTCACCACGTGGCAGGATATCACCTACATAACCACTCTTCACTGCATCATAACCGTTGTCTTTCATAAACTGGTATGCTGCATCCATATGACGCTCGTAGTTACGAACTGAAGAAGAAGTCTCATGGTGCATGATCATCTTCACATTCTTGCCTTCAGCGTATTCCTGAATACCTTTTACATCAAAGTCAGGGTAAGGAGTCACGAAGTCAAACACATAGTCTTTTGACTTACCGAACCAATCTTCCCAACCTACATTCCAGCCTTCTACCAACACGCCATCAAAGCCGTGCTCAGCTGCAAAATCAATATATTCTTTTACATGTGCTGTATTTGCACCGTGTACACCATTAGGGTTTACTTCAGTAAAGTTAGTCTCACCCAACTGTACTCCACTCAGCTCATTTGTATAAGCCCAAGAGCTTTTACCTGTAATCATTTCCCACCATACACCAATGTATTTCACTGGCTTGATCCATGAAGTATCCTCAATCTTACAAGGCTCATTCAGGTTCAGTGTCATGCGAGAAGCCAAAATCTCACGCGCATCATCACTCACGATTACTGTACGCCAAGGCGTTGTACGAGGTGCTTGCATATAACCTTTGTCACCTACTGCATCTGGTGTCAACCATGACTCGAATACAAAGTTCTTGTCATCCAAGTTAAGGTGCATACATGGGTAGTCGATCAGCGCTGCTTCATGCAGGTTGATGTACAGTCCGTCATCCGATTTCAACATCAGGGAAGTCTGAACACCTGTTGGAGAGAATGAAGTCTGAGAAAGGTTACCACCGATAGCTCCAGCCATCAAGCCTCTGATTTCTGAAAGACGTGATACTGTATAGTCATACTCCTGCGTGTCATAGTCACCCGGAATCCAGTATGCCGTGTGGTCACCTGCCATCGCAAACTGCGTATGCTCCTCCTTGATCACGAAGTAAACAAGGTTTTTCTGCTCAGGGAACTCGTAACGGAAACCTAAACCATCATTGAAAAGACGGAAACGGATGACCATCTTTCTGTCATTAGTCTTCTGGTCCAGTGTTACTGCCAGTTCTTTGTAGTGGTTACGGATTTGGCTTTCCTCACCCCAAACTGGTTTCCATGTCTCATCAAAAGAAGTAGTATCTACTGCAGCCAAAGTGAATCCATCATAAAGAGATGCCTTTGGATCTGCTTTCTTGTTTTTCAGTTCGATCTCCGAACCGAATTGCTGACCTGATTTGTCTGACTTTAGCTCAAAGCCCAACTTACTTGTTTTAACAACCTCTTTCCCCTTATAGGTTAACGAGTAGGTTGGTACGCCGCCTTCAGCCAGATTAAATTCCATTGTCAGTTTACCATCCGGAGACTTCAGTTCCGTCTGGGCTGACACGATACTTGTGACAAGGCACAACAGAATTAAAATAAAGTTCTTTTTCATTTTTATACAATCAATACAACACTAAGCTTGTCCAATTAAATATTGGTCGTTACAGATTTTACAGTGACCATGAGGTAACTATATTTCCACAAAGATATAAGAGTTTATGAGCCAATTCTAATTTCGAATTTCCCGAAACCGGTTACGAAATCAGTAACTGAAAAAAAAAACACCAAATATTTAGAAATATTAACCCCCTATTCTCAGAATCTTATATGCATTAACATCTAATGAGTAATTATCTCCAAGCTCTACAGTTTCTCCTGAAATCATATCTGTCCAAGTCGTATTTTGAAGCGTTGAAGGGAGCGTCAAATTCACCCCATTATTTCTAGTATTGACCATAACCAATAAGGCATCTTGCCCACTATGTCTTTGATAAATCAAAACGTCTTTATGGGTATATGTAGTCAGCTCTTTATCCAAAAGATCTATCACTTCTGACCTGACTTCCATGACTTGTTTGTACTGTGAAAGAATGTCCGGATTTTCACTCCAGTCAATGACATCTTTGGTGAAAAATGAAATCAGTTCAGGTCTTGCTACTTCCTGTCCCGAATAGATCAATGGAATCCCATCCATAAATGCGGTTGCCACAAAAGCCCCTACACTCCCCTGCTTACCAAAAATATCAACAGGTGATTCGTCCCAAGCGTATACGTCATGGTTTGTGATATATCGCAGCTTGGTCTTCCCTGCCGGAACTGCTGACCACTCCTGTTCACTGGTTACAAACAGGCTAGATGCAGATGAATTCTCATGGTATACTTTCTTGATCTGGTTATAGAAGTCCCAAGAGTAATTGAACTCAAAGCCAGCATCAAAATTGTGAGTAGCACCACCCTCAGCGAGCCAAATCAGGTCTTTGCTTGAAGTATTGTTCACTGCCCCAATTGCTTGCGACCAAAAATCTTCAGGTACAAAGTCCACAGCATCACATCTGAAACCGTCGATCCCTGCACTGTCGACCCAATACTTCATCGAAGCTATCATCTCATCACGCATGTCCTGACTGTCATAGTTCAACTCTGCCACATCAGCCCAACCAGTATTTGGGGGTGAAATGATATTGCCACTGCCATCCTGTGCATACCAGCTTTTGTTACTGATCCAAGGGTTGTCCCAAGCGGTATGGTTCGCTACCCAATCCAATATCACAGCCATGTCCCGCTCATGTGCTTCATTCACTAGATCGATCAGGTCATTAAGCGAACCAAATTCTGAATTAACTTCCTTATAATTCCTTACAGCATAAGGCGAACCTACTCCTTTTTCAATACCGATAGGGTATATAGGCATCAGCCATATCACATTAGCACCAAGGCTCTCAATATGGTCAAGGTTGTTTTTTATACCATCCAGTGTACCTGCATTGCTGAACGATTTCAGGTTTACTTCATAAACTACCATCTCATTTAGTGAGGGCACATTATCAAACGGGTTGACCGTATGGTTTTGTTTTTCATCATCTTTACCACTTGGACTGGTCAGGTTGTCTTCAGAGGAACATGAAAACAACATAGCCCAACACAACAGGAGCCAATACATTTTTTTCATTGTCATACACTTCAAAAAGTTAGAAACATCTACAAACAAGTCTTTTTTGTCGGGATATCAATAAAGCCAGAAAGAGCTGGCACCGGGAACAGCCGCCCAAGACAGTGTTCATCACCTCAGACAACTGGTTCCCAGACCAACTCTAGTGTATAAGACGAACAGCCTTATACATCACTTCAACTGTTTATCCTATATTCTTTTATATCAGTTTTTGATAATCTCATAGTTGAACTGGTACGGAGCCTTTTGTGTATTAAAGCTCAAAATCACTGTGTAATTACCTTCTTCTTTTACATCATAAGATGCACCATCAAAGTAGAGTTGACCACGTTTAGAGGTAATATTTCCAACACCATAGTTAATACCCCAATCATTGTTAGCCCTAAATTTCAAGGCACCTACTATCAGGTCAGTTGTAACTCTCCAAGTATCCGTCTCCGCATCGTATGTCATTGGCGTAGAATTTTCCCAACCTCCTGAAGTGGCTGTACCAATCAGACCAAATGACTCCACCAATGCCGACTCATAAGTCATTTCTGCAAGTTTTGGCTGAATTCTATAGAATCCGGCAGCAAATGTAACCTGCTCAGCAGCATCGTCAGTAGACAAAGTACCGTCTGCTATAAAACCATAATTGGTATGGTTGTAATCAGGGTGGCTAGTCAGTTTAAGGTCAGTTTCAGCATTCAGGTAAACGTAACCGTCAAATATATTGTCACCTGTCTGGATCAGTGTAGCCGACTCTTCTGGCTTCCAACCTTGGTAACCTCCTGGAGTCCAAAGCATGGCAGGAGCTGCTATATCCAATGTCGTGATGACACCATTACCAGTCTCTGAAGCCAACTCGTTGGTAGCAGAAGTGGCAACTACTCTAAATGCTACATTTACGGCTGTATTTCCTTCTTGCATCAGGTTACCCATCAGGTAGAAATTCAATGCCTCATTTGTAACTGTCAAAGAAGTTTCTGTCACTTTACCCAATGTAATTGCATTCGCAAAATCGTTACCTTCTACATCCATTTCCACAGTATATACCACATCTGAAGTTGAACCAAAATCTGCGGCATCCCATTCGATTGTATACGCATCTCCAATATTCTCTGCCGTGATCGTTGTAGCCAGTTCTGAAGTAATTACTGGAGGCTCACCTGCTGAAGCATAAGTTCCAACAGAAAGCGTAACCAACTCAGAGTTTAGGTCATTGAACCCTTCTGATTGTGCTACAACTCTCAATTCCACTTTGGCTGTTTCATTAGGGTTTTGACCCAATGTACCGATCACCATATCATTCAGTTCTGAGTAAGAGACTGTAATAGAAGCTTCTTGTGTTGCCGCCAAGATCGCTGGAGTCGCAAACAAGTTATCTACAAAATCAAGCTGCACAATATAAGTAACAGCCAAATCCACCCCATAATCCGCTTCATTCCAAGTAACTGTCAGCTCAGAGCCCAAGTTGTTCTCATCAATGCTGATGGTTGTACCGCCTTCAGGGGTCACCATTGCAGGCGATACCAGTTCCTCATTTACGATGATATTTTCTCTTTCCACACAAGCCTGCAACAGGCAAAACAGGGAGACAATTAAAAGTTTATATGATTTCATGATTGTGTCGTTTAATTAGTTGTCAGATTAGTAGTTTGGATTTTGCTTCAGGTTAGGGTTCAGTCCTAAGTCAAATGCAGGAATCGGGAAAATATCCCTGAATGATGCAGTCGGAATTCCTTCTTGAATACCGCCTTTCCAGTCCCACACAAGCTTACCATCTGTAAACTCACCGAACCTTACCAAGTCTGTTCTTCTGTGACACTCCCAATACAATTCCCTGCCTCTTTCATCCAGAAGAAAGTCCAAAGTCAGCTCTGCATCCGAAATGTTTCCTGAAGCATCCTCATAAGCACGAGACCTGATTTCATTTACATACTGAAGGGCTCTGCCTCTATCTCCTGCACCACCTCTCAATGTTGCCTCTGCATACATCAGGTAAATATCTGCCAACCTGAACATAGGGAAGTCAGTATCCACAAATGTTCCGTTCTTGCCTTTGATCCCTTTTGATGATACATTCTTAAACTTGCCTGTCAGGTACCCTTGGTTAAACATAAATGGATCTGTGATTTCCAGGCTACTCTGTCCACTGGTATGGAAGATCGCTCTCTTATCCGTAGCACCTGTCACATCCTCAAACGACCTTTCTACAAAGCTGGTAGATGGTCTGTTACCTGACCAACCTCCTGACGGAATACCATAATCGTTATCCGCATCCATGGTACCTCCTACTTGCGCATGAATAATGAAGGTCATTCCCCCATAGTTTCTGGTATTGTTACCATCCTCCGCAATCGGGAAGATGATCTCACTTCTGTATTGGTGGTTGTCCGCCAGAAATAGGTTTCTGTAGTTGTCAATCAGGTTATATTGTCCTGAATTGATGATTTCATCGCAATACTTGATACAGTCATTGTACCTGTTCTCTCCTCTATATACTTCCGCATTCAAGTACATTTTTGCCAGTAGTGTCCAAGCAACTGCCTTGTCTGCCCTCGCATACACGTTCTGTCTTGGATCTTTCAGGTTAGGCAACGCTTCCAGAATCTCTGCTTCGATATGATCAAAAAGGGCTTCTCTCTGAATCATCTCTGGTTGAAATGCACCAACTCCGTCTTCAGGTAAAACAAATGGTACGTTCCCCCAAAGATCCATGGCAAAGTAATAGAACATCGCTCTTAGCAACTGAGCCTCTGCTCTGTATACTGTCACCTCCGCCTTGAAGTCTTCATCCATCTCACCAATATTGTTGTCCACTGCTCTCAAAAACTCATTGCAGTAAGCGATATTGATAAAGATTCTCTGATAAAGCAGTTGCAAGTAACCGTTGTTATCTGACCAAGTATGTTCCTGATAGTCTGAAAGCCCTGGATCATTCCATCCTGTTACAGCCTCATCTGTTGACACTTCCTGCGCACTCCAATACATTCGCAGGAAAGAAGTAGTCCCTTCATCTTCAGCAGGAATCTCAGGCTTACCATATTCTCCTTGCTGTCCAGTCAGGGTTAAGCTTCCGTAGAGCTTTGCCAAAAACTGACTGTATCCTTCTTCAGTATCAAATGCATTGGCTGCATTGATGTCCTGTTCATTTAAGGGTTCTGTATTTAAGTCATCTACACATGACGTTGTGACCAGCATAATGCCTAGTCCTAGCGCCAATGTTTTCAATATATTTTTCATGATCATGCTCTATTTACTGATTAAAATGAAGCTCTCAATCCCAATAAGTAAGACCTTGTACGAGGATAGAAGCTATTGTCCAATCCACCACTGATTTCAGGGTCCAGACCGCTGTAGTTGGTGATCACCAATACATTGTTGATACCTCCCGAAACTTGCAGTTTCGCTAGTCCCTGGAATACTTCTCCCAAATTGTAAGCAAGATTGATATTATCAATTCTGAAGAATGAAGCGTCTTCAATAAAGTGATCTGAGAACCTGCTGTTCAGTTCGAAGTCCGTCTTTGGCATGTTTCTCAAAAACTCTTTTGAATCATAAAGAGATGTCAGGTTATTAAGCGCCTGAATGTTGTTATAGACGTAGTTGTTCAAGCTCGCTCTTGTATTCACTGACAATTCAAAATTCTTGTATGTAAGCCATGTGTTGAAACCAAGCGTAACGTCTGGCACAGGCTTTTGGAATACATACTTGTCGTTGTCATTGATGATGCCATCATTGTTTCTGTCTACATAAGCACCTTGAACCGGTGAACCATCTGCATTGTACACTTGCTGATAAGCCAGGAATGAGTATGCCGGATAACCTACCTTGTGCACCTGAATAGTACCATCTGTTGTACTGCCAATGTTACCCACATATACTGAGTAGTCATCGTCATCAGTTAGGTTCAGTTTAGTAATCTCATTCTTGTTGTAGGTCATGTTTGCATTCAGCTTCCAGTTCCAGTCCTCATTGGTAATGGCAATCCAGTTAAGGTTTACTTCTACCCCCTTGTTGTTCATGCTGCTGACATTGGTCAGTAGCTTTGAAGTGAAGTTTGTACCTGCAGGTGGATCTACCTGTCCCAACAGGTTATAGGTTTCCTTGTAATACACATCCACACTACCTGTCAGACGGTTTTCGAACAAGCCAAAATCAACCCCTGCATTGTATGTAGTGGAACTCTCCCATTTGATATTGGCATCGTAACCATTCGGTCTCAATGTATTGATATAGTTAGGTCCAAACGGATACCTTGAAGCATTGTCACTTCGAGTATAGGTTGCCAAATGCGGATAATCATTACCGATGTCCTGCTGCCCTGTTTCACCATATCCCAACCTTAGTTTCAGGTCAGAAACCACATCGCTATTCGTCAGGAATTGTTCGTTTGCAATGTGCCATGCAAATGCTGCTGCTGGGAATGTACCCCATTTGTTGTCCTCACTAAACCTTGAAGTTCCATCCTTTCTGAGGGAGAAAGTCAGCAAATAACGGTCATACAAATTGGCATTTACCCTTCCGAAGAATGAAACCAGATAGTTTTCTGATGCATTAACAACAGGCTGATTCTCTACTTCCTGCTTGTAATCCAATACCTGGCTTGAGCTACCTCTATAGAAATGAGCCCAAGAGTATCCCAACATCGCATCCAGCTTCAGGTTGTTAAACTCCTTGTTATAGTTCAGGTAAAAATCCAGCAACTTGTTCTCTCTCTCCACCTTGTATGGGTTGTATCTACCACCATTTACAACAGGTGTAGAAATCCACTGTGTGCTATCCAACACATTGTTTTGTCCTTCAGACAAGGTATAATCATGCCCCACGTTGATACTGGCATTCAGGTTTTCAAGGATTTTATAATCTGCCTTGAAGTTGGAAATCATGCGTTTTACCTCTGAAGTATTGTTAGTCAATGCCAATTGCGCTACAGGGTTAGCAGTTGCCAAGTTGATCGCTTCCCCATCAATTCCACCTTTCGTCCATGTTGTATAACCTCTCCATCTCGTATTGCCATTTACAACAGGTTGTGTCGGGTCATAGCTGACTGCATTTCCGATGGCACCTTGGTCTGCGAAGTTATTGTTGTTCAACATCCCTTTGGCATTTACCTGAAGCACCAACCTGTCATTGAACAGCTTCTGGTCCAATCCTACTGAAAGGGTCATTCTCTCAAAGTTGTAGGTCTTCAGTACACCATCTGTATTGTTGTAGCCCAAAGAGGCTCTATAATTCGTTTTATTCTTACCGCCAGAAACAGTGATATTGTGATCCTGACCAAAGGCTACCTGATAGATTTCATCCTGCCAGTCAGTATTTGCATCGCCCAGAAGACCTGTTACTTCTGGTGACTCTGGATACCTTTCCTGCACTAAAGCACGGTACTCATCTCCACTGTAAACATCCAACCTGTTAGGAGTTGTATATACAGATCCTGTAAAGCTATAATCCACCTTAAAGCCTTTTGCTCCTCGCTTGGTAGTAATCAGGATTACACCATTGGAAGCTCTTGAACCATAAATCGCTGTAGCTGAAGCATCTTTCAGTACAGTAAATGTTTCAATATCATTCGGGTTAAGCGTAGACAAGATATTTGGCGCTCCTCCTACTGCTGTATTATCCAAAGGAACGTTGTCAATCACTATCAAAGGGTCATTGCTCGCACTCAAGGAAGCACCTCCCCTGATACGAATCGTTGACGAATTACCGGGAGCTCCACTATTGGACGTAACGGCAACACCCGCCACCTTACCAGTGATCAACTGAGCAGGAGAATTAATAGCTCCTTTATTGAACTGCTTGGAGTCGATCACTTCCAACGCACCGGTTGCATCATCCTTTTGGACAGTACCGTAACCAATGACCACCACTTCCTCCAGTTGCTCTGTATCTACTTCCAAGGAAATGTCAAAGTGTGTCGCTGTTCCAATCTGAATTTGCTGTGTCTTGTAGCCGATATAGCTAACAGTCAGCACCTCATCGCTATTTGATATACTAAGCTTAAACTCGCCATTGATATCTGTCGCACTGCCTTTGGTCGTTCCTAGTACCATTACAGTTACTCCGGGAACCGGATAGCCATTTTCGTCTGATACTTTTCCTGATATAATATGGTCTGCCTGTTGTCCGTACAGGTTATTCACCCCACACAATACCAGAAAAAGATAAAGAATAAAGTATATTCTCTTTTTCATGTGTTCTTGGTTTTAGCAAGCTCTCAGTTACCCCACTGGTATCGTGTTTCAACCGAGGCTGAAACATTGAACCTATAGGGTAACAGGTCACTCACTATCATTAAACATTCATTTATACATACTTACTTTTTAGTTGAGCAGCTTGAAACGGATGGCCTGTCCGCCCCCTGCTGCCAGAGATATATTCAATTTTTGATCAGAGGTCACTTCAGTCTCACTGATCTCAATTGCTGTTGGGTTATTCATTAGGTCGGTATCTTCCTGATCGGCATAGACATATGCCTTGTATTTCTTCTCTGGCATCAAAAAGTCCAAAGAAATTTCAAATTCTCTCTCGTGTTCATCTGTCACACTTCCCAAGTACCAGTCATCACTGTCTCGGTCCTTTCTCACCACAGTGATATAGTCCCCAATTTTGGCATTCAGCACTTTTGTATCCTCCCAATTGGTTGGAACATCCCTGATAAACTGAAAGGCTGGTTGTCCTGTATAGTTCTCAGGTAAGTCAGCTGCCATCTGCCAAGGGCTGTAAATGGTTACATACAAAGCCAATTGTTTAGCCAATGTCGTATGGACTTTGTTATCAGATCTGGTTTTGATATTGATATCAAAAATGCCCGGTGTATAATCCAAAGGTCCAGCTAGACATCTGGTAAAAGGCAAAATAACCGTATGCTCAGGAGGATTCCCTTCGCTCCACGCCTCATACTCTGTTCCTCTCGCTCCTTCTCTTGTCATCAGGTTCGGGTAAGTTCGTCTCAAACCTGTTGCTTTCACTGGCTCGTGAATGTCCAGCATAATCTTGTTTTCGGCCGCAAACGCTGTTACATAGTTGTAATGGTTTACTGCAAACTGACTCTGATGAAATTCCTTCTGATTGATCAGGTTGGCTACGTAGCCCGTTTTCACAGCTGGTATCTTGTATTTCTTCAGGAACTCAAAAGCTTCCTTCAGTTGTGTCTCGTAATTGAGGATATTTCCACCTGTTTCATGATGTCCGATAAGGCTTACACCTTTTTCGCTTGCATACTTGCTCAAGAACTCGATATCGAAATCATCATATGGCTCTGCGAACCTGAACCTTCCCAAAGACCAGTCTTTTTCCCAGCCTTTGTTCCAGCCTTCTACCAATACACCTTTCAGGTTATTTTCGGCAGCAAAATCAATTAATTCCTTTACATTCTCCGTCTTGGCTCCGTGGATAGGTCCTTGATTCCAAGTTTGGGTTTTTACGTGCATCCCCCACCAGATACCTGCATACTTACCTGTCGATATCCAAGAAGTATCCTCAATCTTGCTAGGCTCATTCAGGTTTAAGATCAGGTAAGAAGTGATCAAATCACCAGCAGAATTGCCTACCTGAATTGTTCTCCAAGGAGATACAGAAGGCGCTTCTGTCATTACTTTTTCACCTGTCGAGAGAGGTACAAGGTCACACTCCAAACTAAGGGCCCCTTCAACGGGCTTCAAGGTCATGGCAGCATAATCCACCAAAGCTGCTTCGTGAATACTAACAAAAAGACTATCTCCAGACTCCATTGTCACAGGAGTGTGCATTGTCTTTTCCAAAGCAGACAGCTTCGTTTCAGTATATAACTCTTCGTAATCAATTTGATCGCTGTAGGCAGGAATCCACCAAGTATTGAAATCATGTGTAAAATTGAACTGTGTCAACTCATCTGTAATCACAAATTTCTTTAGGTTTTCCTGCTCAGGGAATTCGTATCTGAAGCCTAACCCATCATCAAAAAGTTTGAAGGTAATGTTCAACTGACGCTCCTTCTCATTTGATTTCTGCAATAATGATACAGTCAGTCCATTGTAATACTCTTCAATGTTTTTTACTTCTCCCCACGGTTGAGACCACGTATTTCTGAAAGTAAACTCATCCGTATTCTGAATGATAAAGTTTTCACTAAGGTCTCCCTGATCTTTCAATAAAAGTCCAAGTCTGCTTTCTGAAAGGATCAGTTTTCCTTCTTTTCTCAATTCATAGAAAACTTTACCGTCCCTATTCAATACAGTTAATTCCAATTTACCATTGGGTGATAATACTGTATGCTTTTCCGTACAGGAAGACATTATAAATGATAGGCATATCACTGCCACTATTCCCAATATTCTTCGCATATCCAACCGTTAATTTATACACTACACTATCTGATTGATCTTTTCCTGATCGTGTGGTACAAAACAGTCTGAATTCAAATGCTTTAACAAAAAACATATTCTGAGTATAGAAAATATA
Organism: Limibacter armeniacum; assembly: GCF_036880985.1. Classification (NCBI taxonomy): domain Bacteria; kingdom Pseudomonadati; phylum Bacteroidota; class Cytophagia; order Cytophagales; family Flammeovirgaceae; genus Limibacter; species Limibacter armeniacum. The sequence goes on along the minus strand of NZ_JBAJNO010000006.1, from coordinate 14,787 downwards.
GGGCAAAATAAATCACAACACACTGATTACATGCCTATTACATTTACACCTATATAGAGAGTATATAATTGATATAAGGGTATTTTTTACGCTATTTAAGCGCAAAAAAAGCACCTTAAGCGTTACGCTCAAGGTGCTTATGGAAGAATTCCATGTCAAAAGTACACTAGATTTTCATCTAGGTATTTTAGGTCATTAGCTACCTCAGTTTTTTACTACTTGGTAGACCTTTACCCCTTCTGATGTTTCCAACTGAATGAAGTATACTCCTACAGGGTAGTTTGAAAGATCAATTTGAATGCTTGGCATTCCATCCTCCAATTGCTGATGATTCAATTCAATTCCAGTTGATGAGAGTAGCCTAATGCTTCTTACTTCATTGGTATTAAACTGAACAGTCGTTACCCCATTGGTTGGGTTAGGATATATTTGAATTTTATTTTCTTTCTTCCATTCATTTTCAAAGTTGGAAGCCATTCTTGCAGATGAAGAAACAGGTTCAAGAATCCAATGGCTCGAATAAGAACCACTCCAAATATTACTGTACTCAACAGTTCCATTGGTGTTTTCCACATGCAAATAATCACTTGCCTGCCATCTGTTTCGAATTCTTTTATAATCAATGTCAATATCCTCCAGCGACCAATGTGCACTGTAGAATCCACTTTCAACGTTTGTAGATTCTACTTTACCTTGCAGGTTTTCGATATTCATATAATCACCTGTTCCAACATTTTGAATCAATTGATAACCATCCATTTCTATCAGTTTCCATTGGTAAGTAGCATTACTGCTGAAGGTGCCATAATTCACATCATTACCTCCATCATAAAGGTAAGTCTCCTGCCATCTGTTTTTGATATAATAAGTATCTGCTACTGAAGCACTTTCTACTGACAATGTAAAAGTTAAGCTATTGGTACAGCCTGTATCATCTGAAAAAGTGACTGTATAATTGCCCGCATCAGATATTGTGACATCTGCCAAAGTAACTTGGGCTGTACTGGCAGTAAACCCATTTGGTCCTGTCCAGTTCCACGTTCCTGTAGTACTTGCCTGTACATTCAGAACCAAGTCATCTCCTTGGTCAGCAGATACAGCAGTACCAGCAATCCAGTTGCCACCATTCACCTGATGCTGTGCATTGAGTGTTGGAGTGGTACAATCAGGCACCCATACAAACTCAACCTTGTCAAGGTTCAAATCTATGGACTCCATAGCAATCCTAACAATATGCGCTCCTGCACTTAGGTTAAAGTCTGTACTCTGTACTGTACTGAAATTACTCCATCCGCCCGTATTGGATACGGCAATTGTTCCAGTCACATTCGTACCGTCAATCTCCACATGGAAAGCACTGGATGTCGCAGTCGCCACTGTCGAGATGATATGATATTGACCTGTAGTGGTAACATTTACAGAGTATTCTAGCCACTCGCCTGCTTGCGTCCAACCCACGTTATACACACCACTTGTAGGTGACTCTATGTCTACATCCTCATTCGTTCTGAATGCCCCACCATTATTACCGGTGTCATTATCCTGATAGGCGATCCCTTGCCCGCCTTCATCATATGCTTCGGCTTCAATTATCCCAGGGATTGTCGCTGCAATACCTCCATATGGCGACTGAGTTGCTGGAGCAGTATCCACCACAATGGTCACATCATCTGAAGACTGAAGGGTACCATCACTCACCGTAAGACGGAATGTATAGGTGTTTCCTGCCACCATTCCACTGATTGTAGGAGTAGGTGACTGTAAATCAGAAATAGATACCACAGCCCCTGACAACTGACTCCACAGGTAACTGACAGTATCCCCATCAGGGTCTGAACCTGTACCTTCAAGCTGAGTGCTGGTCTGTGTATATCCCAATGTTTGGTTATTTCCTGCAAATACGACTGGAGCATTGTTTGTTGTTCCACCATCCGTTACCGGCACACCATATGCCTCTAATTCATAGATTGAATAGCCATATTCATGTGCTTTTTGGCTACAGTAAATGGCGATATAGCGCCCTGTAAGATTAGAGGTCACTTCATCCGTTCTTCCTTCATTAGGCATTCCTTCCATATAGATTTTCTGCCACGAACTATTATCAGGATCAGGTACAATATTGCTGTTGGAAGCCATGATATAATAGTTTTCAGCATTGGCATTTTCCCAACTAACCACAACCTTGTCCAACTCATATACTGCTCCCAAATCTACCTTAATCCACTCTTCCTGATTAAAGTCTGTACTCCCTGCCGAAGACCACCTGTTCCAGAAATCACCATTGATCCCATCTACTGCCAAAGAAGCAAGGAAATCTGTACCTGAATAAGTTTCTTCGTCCGAAGCCGTTGCAGTTTTATTCAATGCCACATTCGAGGACTCAATCGTATATGCCACTTGCATATCTGCACTTGTTCCTTGTCCGTTTACTGCCTCCACCCAGAAGTGGTAGTCGACAAACCTGCTTAGGTTCTCTACCGCAAAAGTGGTGGTATTGGCCGCTAAGGTCACAACCGGGTTCGTTGGTTTGTTGCCATCTGTAGATTGGTAAATCGCATACCCTGTTTCAATCGCTGAGTTGTCTGTCCAATGAAGGTTAAGAGATGTTTTAGACAATTCGGTTACCTGCAAATCAGTTGGCGCAGCAGGATATCCAATTACATTTACAGTAAAACTCATTGATGTTTGGTCAACACCTCCATCAGCTGTTCCGCCATCATCCTGTAGCGTGACGGTCACAGTGGTAGTTCCTGCTGACACTGGCGTAATTGTCAAGTTTCCAGTACTTCCACAAGTGATACCATTAACAGCCACCTGTGCCACTGACGTGTTTTGAATTGTTGCTGATGCTGAAAGACTTTGTGTACAGAAATTACCATCGCTGATACCTGTCAGTTGAACCTGTGTTGCTCCACTTTCCAGATTGATCGTCTGCGATGCTAACTGATCTACCGATGGTGCATTGTTTGTTAAAGAGCCTGTATTCAGTTTCAGAATGTAAAAGCTGTTTCCTGCAATGGAAGAGAAAGGAACCCAGCCATTGATATCTCCTCCACTTACATTGACATTCACATTCCCTTGCCCCAACAGGTCGGTCATCACATAGTTTTCATCAGGAATTTGAGTTCCTGAAATACTGAAAGACACATTGTCCTGCTGATTGGCTGAAAGGTTGAGCATTACAATGATTACCTCATCATTATACTTTCTCATAAAAGAATAAATACTGTTGCTTGAAGTGTTCACTGTTTGATAGTCTCCACGCTTCAATGCCATCTCTGACTTACGAACCTGAATCAGGTTTCGATATAAGCTTAAGAATGAGTTAGGGTCGTTGGTCTCGTTTGCGACATTGTACTGCTGATAATCACTGCCAATAGAAGTCCATGATCCACAATCAGAAAAGCCTGCATTGTTGCCATTACTCCACTGCATTGGCAAACGGGCATTGCCTCCTGCTGCACCAATTTCCTCTCCATAATAAACAAAAGGAACACCCGGAGCTGTCAATGTCAGTACGCCCGCTACTTTTGCTTTTGCATCCTTATTGTTTGACAATCGGTCCTTGATCCTTTGAGCTGTGTAGCCATTTCCTCTTGGAAACAGGTCATGGTTTGAATTGAAAACCCCAAACTGCAGAAACGGATAATAAGCCATTACATCTTCCATTGGTTGTTGGATATCCGCCTTGTTTTCTGAGTTCAAGGCATCCTCTATTCCCAAGGCAATATCAAACTGAAAGCCAACATCAAACCCTTCATATACATACTTCGCTGCATGCTTCAAGTCCTCCAATGCATAAGGATTATCCCAATAACGTACCCATGTTTCGCCTACCGTAAAATTGTCAGGATTGTCATTTTTCACCAGTTTTCTCCATTCCCTCCAAAAGGCATAGGTTTCCGGCAAGTTGTGCCACTCCTCATCCAATGTGGCATCACCTGTCTGATATAGCATGTAAGGAACATCCAGCCTGAATCCATCAATATGCTGATCCAACCAATATTGTGTAATGTCCATTACCGCATTTCTGACCTCAGGATTATCATAATTCAGGTCAGGTGTAGCCCCATTGGCAAATCTTGACCAGTAAAATGCCATATCTGAGGGATAACCTGAACCGGGGTTACTCCACCAAGACCACCCTGCATCATCTGCACGCCAATGGTAAAAATCATCTCTTGGGTTATTACCTTGTTGCGATTGCAAAAACCAAGGGTGTTCCTTACTTGTATGGTTAAAAACCATATCCAGGATCACTTTCATTCCTCTGTTATGTGCCTCATTCAACAGTTGGGAGAGGTCACTGTAACTGCCATACTCGCTCCAGATACTTTTGTAGTCGGTCACTTCATAACCTCCATAATTTGTATTGGTTACCTCATGAATTGGCATTAGGTATAAAGCATCCACCCCAAGGTCAGAAGTTGTATTGGGGTTGCCGTCATTCAGGTAATCAAGCTTCTCGATAAGTCCTTGAAAATCTCCATTTCCATCACAATCACTGTCCTTGAAAGAAAGTGGGTAAACCTGATAGAAAACCGCATCGTTCCACCAGCCCAATACCTGATCTGTCGCCTTTACCTCAATGTGAGATGATTTGGTTACGGTTGTCTGGCCTGCACTGTTGGTGGCTGTCAGCGTCACACTATAAGTACCTGCTGTGGCATAACTGACAATCGGCTCCTTTTCAGTAGAAGTAGCAGGATATCCGCCTTCAAAAGTCCAGTTCCATGAGGTAGCAGCTCCCCCATCCGAATACTCAAAAAACCGTACAGCCTCTCCAGGGATCGGTGTAGTGGTTGAACAGTAGAAGTCTGCAAAAGGGTATGGTGACTCCACATTGTTAAACCAATCGTACAAGTTGTTTTGCGAAGTCTGAATAAGGTAGGTTCGGGAAGTGTTTTCCGTGTTACTTGCATTCACACGAAAAGCATATGTGATTTCCGTATCAGCAGCTAACGAAGATACAACAGCAGAATAAATATGGTCGCCATCTGTATCGGTCATCGCTAGTGCACCACTCCAGCCACTGCCGGTCACTTCCACTTGGTCTGCAGCAGGGTCAAAAAAGCCTTGCTTAATTTGATAGTCCATATTGACGTTAAACTTAACGTCAGTACATAGTCCTTGGATTACAGGTATGCATAAAAAGAATGCTATACCGAGTAGTATTTTCTTTCTCATAATAGATGATTTGTGAATTATGAGAGGAAAATTCTATCAAGCTATCTTGATCTATTTATTGTATAACAGCAGCATTACAGATTGTTACAATCAACAGAATATTTGAAAGAAGTTTTCCTCCCTTGAAACATTCTGTAAAGCAAACTTTAATGCGTACTAATCACAAAAAACAAAATTCAGATATAGAATAATATAAGTCAAAAAACACACAATCGACTCAATTTCAATTAATTGAAATTGAGTCGATACAGATTAAATATAGAAACCATTTTAGTGTATTAAGAACACTAAAGTAACATTGAAGTATAAAAACAGCCTTTCCTCACCCTGTGCATACATTTCGGTTTCCAATGATTTCCATCACAGTGTATTGAATAAGCCAAAATACTCCAGCCATTATTTTATAGTTTCCAATAAAGTTACAAGTCCCAGCTTTAGATGTTCCGTATTTTGAAAAACCCGACTCATCAACAGGTTCCCCTCAATCAGGTTGAGGGCAAACTGAGCCTGTTTTTGTGCTGTTTCCTCAGGTATACCTTTTTGTAACAAGAATGCCTTAATAAGTTGATTCCAAGCCGTATAAACCTGTTTGCAGGCTACTCGTACTTCCTCGTCAAGTGCCGCACTTTCAGAAGCGACGGTTGCCACCGGACAGGATTTTTTAAAGTTGGAAGCTTCCAGCTGTTGCACAAAAAAATGAAATACCTGTTCAAAGGCTGTTTTTAAATCATTTTCAGGAATAAACGTTTGCCTAAGAACTTCCGATACTTGTTCTCCTGCCAAGGTAATGGCTTCCACCATAAGCTGATTTTTGCCATTTGGAAAATAATAATACAAAGAGCCTTTGGGGGCATTGCTTAAACTTAAAACTTCATTTAAACCTGTTCCAAAATATCCCTTTTCACTTATCAAATCTACAGTAGCCTGCAATAAAGCCTGCTTGGATTGCTTTTTTACCATCACGCATTTATGTTAATCACGATTTTGTAATGTGAATTTTTCGAATCCTTTTCACTTACAATGCTTTTCGTGATATGGTTTATCCTTTACAAAACCTCTAATGGCAGCATTAGGAAATGCTGTCTACCAATTTGTATAATTTGTCCATGTCGGTGAGAGGCGCACCATGCCCAAAAGTAATGAGTTTGGGTTTGAGCTCAGCAATTTTCAAAATAGATTTTCGGTTTTGCTCCGGATCAGGCGTAAATACCTTAGGAGGCTCTGCAAGCTTTGATAAGGTAGTCGCATAGTTCATATTTCGAAGCACATCTCCCAAAATCAAAACGCCATCCTTTTCCCGCCAATACGCCACATGACCTGGGGAATGTCCCGGTACATCAAGCACGGTAAAACCTGCTACCTCATCGCCTTCTTGCAATTGCTTATCTACCGGATGTGCCGGGCCTCTAAATTGCTTGTCCACAAAACTGCTGATATTGTTCTTCGGTATCATGTCGGTATAATCCCCTGTTTCCATTGCCTCTGCATCCTTACCTCCACACCAAAGTGGCACATTGTAAACCTCACATACCTCTTTGCTCGACCCCTGATGATCAGGATGGGCATGTGTCAGTGCATGTGCGGATAGCTTCTTGTTTTTCAGTGCTTTTACAATTTTAGGAAACGATTGCCTTGATCCAGAATCAATCAATACATCTCCTATTAGGTAGGCGTTTATGCCATGTCTGGGGAACAAACTGATTTGGTATACGTCACGAGCTATTTCTCTCATTGTTTTAGGGTTTTATGTAGACCGATTGTTATAATTTTCCATAAATATATAGACCGATCTATATAATTTACAAATAAAAATGCGTAAATATATTTTGGAAGAACAGAAAGGAGTGGAATATTAAAAGTCATATTTCACTCACTATCTGATGATTACCAGCATAAAAAAATCCGTTTCAGCAAGGACACTAAAACGGATTTTTAGGCAAAAAACTTCTTTTGATTACTGCATCAATTGGCATTTATCTCCATTACATGTGCCTCAAATTCATTGTTGGGAATATAGGATTGGTTCTTGATTCTATTCTTGTAGGCATATATCGTGTTTACCGAGTAACCCAATATATTGGCTAACCTGTCACTGTCCTTTATCCCGATTCGGATCAAAGCAAAGAGTCTGATTTCAGTACAAAGTATTTCATCCTTATGAGGTACAAACTGGTGGTCTTCATCAAACAGTTGGTTAAATTGCTCAATGAAATTCGGGAAGATTTTAATAAATGACTTATCGAAGTTCTGCAACAGTTTCTGCTTTTCTTTCACCTGATCAACCTTGCTGAGAATATAGCGAATCTCCTTATACTGTGGACCTGTCAGTTTGGTTTCGATTGAATCCTTGATGTGGTCAAGCTTACCCAAATACTGAAATGGCAACTCCAGATAAAAGCCCAAGTACTCATCCTTGATGGTATTTGCCTCAAAAAGCTGCTCATTGGTTTTTCTCAGCATGCTATTGTTTTCCTTGATCGTTACTTCTCTTTGGCTGATCCTTCTCTTTTGAAAAACCGTAATGATCGCAAAGCACAAAATAATCAAAGTCAGTACACCTACAATGATTGAAAAATGCAGCAAATCCCTACTACGTGCCTCTTCACTGTTCAATTTTGAGGAAGAAATAACAGGAAATATCTTACCCACCTCACTCATACGTTGCTTTGCCCCGTAGTATTTGGCATCCTCCATTGACTCATTGATATACTCGTATGCTTTCTCTATATCACCTGTCTTGTAAAGCAGCTGAGCCAAACTCGTCATCGCAGATGTTTCCTTAATTGCATGCTTGATATCTGAAACGGATGCCTGTTCCAAAAGTGCTATCGCCTTTGCTGTATCATCCATTTTTAGGTAAAGGAAACTCAAGGTAGCAGCCGTAATTGCAAATTTCTGTCCACCCAAATTTGGATTCGATTCCAATAACCTGTTCAGTATCCGAATAGCATCATCGGTACGCCCCTCTCTCAGGTCTCTAAGTCCAGTAAGGTATAGATAATGATAAGAGTCAGGGTCAGCCAGATTGGTCGCAAAATCAACATATACATCTGCCTTTTTGATATACTCAGGTGAGTAATGCTGGTCCTGATTGTAATCAGAAATATCGTAGAGCATACGAGCCATCAAGGCATAATAATCGATCTTGGTCGTATCGGGAAGTGCATTTACCTGCACAGAGTTTAAGGTATCAAAGGCTTCCTTAAACATCCCTGAAGAAAGTAGGGTAAAACCGAGGTTTATTTTTGCGTAACCAATAAGTGACTCATCATTTAATTGGTAACTGATATCAATCAGCCTATTGCTGTACTGGAAAGCTGAATCAAAAACAAAGCTTTTATACTCCTGATACAGCTTGTTGTTCAGGTCAAATTTTGCTCTTAATGACGCTCCTTGATTGACAGAAAGTTGTCTCTTAAGTTTTTTAATTCTTTCCAGTTTTTGCTGCTCGTAAAATTCTTTTTTAGACAAAATTTCATCGAGCTGCTCAATTCCCGATTCAGCTTGTGCAAAACTAAAAAGACACAAAAAGCCGAATATATGCACCAAACCTAATCGCCAAGACATATCCCTCATATCAAAATGCCCTTATACATGGAGTGTATAAGATTAAAAATAAACATGATTAGTTGAAAGTATTTCAGCGTGCTGCCCCATCAGTACCATTTGATATGGAACTTCAATCTTTCCCCACCCTGAAAAAAGAAGTTAAGCAAGTAAATGACCAACCAAAATATTACCGGTAGCCAACAACTTGATAGGTATAATTATTCCGGCGTTAAATTAAATTATTTTAACACAAAATAAAACCAAATAGCCTACTGATAGTATTATTATTTTGGTTTTTAGAGGGAATACATCAAAAAGAGAGTCTTATGTTCCCTTTTGTGTTATGTGCGTGTGTTTTTTAGCTTATGTCTTGAATTTTCACAATCAATCCATCCTTAAAGGTAAATACAGACTGACCTATCATTGTGATCGCATCCCCCTTTTTTGCACCGCTAGGCAGGTCCATTGCCAATATTCCGTGATAATCTATTTGAACTGTCACCTTATCCTCTTCAAACTTCCATGATGTAACAGATTGATGTCTCTCAACAAAATATTGCTTTGAAGCCTCTGCCAATTCCTTAAAAGCTGCTATTCCTTTTGTTGCTGTATCGGTTTCCCCTCCCGATATATTTTCAAACTCAATATCGGTATGCAAGAACTGTATCATTCCATTTATATCAAACTTATTATAAGCTTGTATATACCTTTCAATTATGTTCTTTTGATCTTCCATCTTACTGAGAGATTAAGATTTTATAAAAATAATGTAGCTAATCACAAGCTATTTAATTTTCAAATAAAAAAAGCAGTTTCTAGTTAAGAAACTGCTTTTAATTATTTAAGATCAACATATTTTTAGATATCCGTCAAATCGTTATCCCAATCAAGTTCCATATATCTGATCAACCAATTAAGGCTATAATGTCTTTCATAAACCACATTGGCATTCAGATTGGCTGGCACTGGTTGATTTTTCACTCCAGCATCCACACATGCCCAATGAACTCGGTAATAAAGATCAGCCTGATCCAGAATTTCTTCTTTTGTTCTCAACTTTGCTTGTTGAATAAGCTCCTCTCTCGTCTTTTCAAAAACAATCTTTACGTTAGCAGATACATCGCTCTTTTCTTCAGGGAAAGAAAGTGTATCGATATAACCTAATGTCCAGAGTAATAAATGTAGGCTCTCATATCGCCAGTTGGCATTCTCGACCTGCTGCACGCTTGGGCTTTCACTCTCCACAAACGTCGTCTCCACAGGTGTCAGATACGGCAAGAGGTTATATTTACTTTCGAATGTGGTCAAATAAGAGTCTTCTATACCTTCACTCTTAAGTCCAATATAACATAAAGCCAAAGCTCTATTCACTATTTCCTCTTTCGTTCTAAGTACTACTTGATCTTCTTCTTTTATCTTCTTTAGATGATCAGCTGTAGGAATACCATGCTGTTTGCAATAGTCCAAAGACTTTTGTTTCCTATCTACCTGATTAGCAGTTTCATCTGAAAATTCTTTTTCTTCAATCACACGCTCTTTTTCTGTAGACGTATCTTCATTTTGTGAAAACACTGAAGTACAGGCGATTACCCAAAAAAAGTTAGCAAATAAAAACTTTCTCATACTTGGCTTGCTGTTAAACTAAAAATACCATCACTTCCCATACTTCACTAATCATGCCATCTAGCTTCACAACTCAAAAGTGCATTCCTAAAATTTGTCTACACAATTCTCAAACGCCTGATTATATTCACAAAAAATTATCACTACCTATCTGGTCAGGTTTCAGTTGATTTTATCACCCAATACCCATTTTGATAATATAAGGTTAGATCTAAATCACTAAATTGCCAGACTTATTATTTATATCGACTTTTTAAAAATTTACTTTTTCAATGCCTGTCTCAGGCTAAAAATAAATCGTGACTGACTAAAAAATGAACTTCAAAAAAATCTTTTACTCTCTGATTGGATTATTTGTCCTTATCAATATTCTGGCAATCGCACAATCGTATAAGTTTACCCACTATGCTAGCAGTGATGCCAAACAGGTTACCTCATTTAAAGGATTGACCTTTGCTGAAAAACTTAAAACCATCTTTATTGGTTTTGACAACCCAAGACCTGTAAGTGATGTATTACCCACCCAACCTTTTGAAGAAGTGATCATTTCCAGCAACAAGGATTTGGAATGCTGGCTAATCAAGGCTGAAAACCCTAAAGGTACAGTGGCCATTTTTCATGGGTTTGGAGGAAGCAAATCACAGATGCTTGATAAAGCTACCATCTTCCTGAACCAAGGGTACAGTGTCTTCCTTGTAGATTTTATGGGTTCGGGAGGCTCTGAGGGCAACCAAACTACCATCGGTTACAAGGAAGCCTTTCAGGTGAAATCATGTATGGACTATCTTCAGCTGCAAGGTGAAGAGGACATCTATCTTTTTGGGACTTCCATGGGCGCAGTTGCTATTATGAAAGCGATCCATGACTACGATATTGCTCCTAAAGGTATTATGATAGAATGCCCATTCGGAACAATGTATGAGACAGTGTGTGCAAGGTTCAGAACTGTAAAAATCCCTGAAGTACCTCTTGCAAGCTTTTTGATGTTTTGGGGTGGCGTTCAGAATGGCTTTTGGGCATTTGGACATAACCCTGTAGAATACGCCAACAGTATCAACTGTCCGACTCTGCTGATGTATGGTGAAAAGGATGTAAAGGTGAGCAGACCGGAGATCGATGCTATCTATTCAAACCTCAAGGGCAATAAAGAATTGGTTACATTCCCACTTGCCGGACATGAGAATTACCTCATTCAATACCAAGATGCATGGAGTAATGCAGTGAAAGCATTTTTGAAAGGGTAGTCTGCAAAATAAAAAACATGAGTCATTCTGAATCGTATTTCGGTTGTGACTCATGTTTTTAATTTCAATTTTCTCCTGCCCTCTCTATAAAAGTACTCTTAGGACTACCACATACACTACAGGAATAGTCATCAGGCAACATCATAAATAGCGTTCCTTTCTTGACTTGCTGCTCTGGATCACCAAACTGCTCATCATATACCGTCAGGCAGTTAGGACATTGGTAAATGAGTTTTACCTTTTTCTCATCAGCATTGTCCTTATTAAAAATGGCACCACTGGTATCCATCTGCTCATAGTACATACGGCTTACCTCAATCATCAAGGCGGGAAGTATCTCTTTCCTTACATCCTTGGCGTAGTACAAGTACTCTGCATTATTAGGGTTAAAGTCCTTTGCATACAGGATATTGTAAGTATCATTCATCCAGTTTTCATCCTGCTCGTTTCGCTCGATCACCACTGTTGTAAAGAGAATTTGAGGACCTGACTTCACAGTAAAAGTCAACCCATATGTACTGATATCTTGCTTGTCCAATGCCCTAACAAGGAAGTTTTTCAGCGACAAGGCATCCTCATTCAAGACGGGCAAATGCCAGTTCAGCTCCAGAGATGAGTGACGAACATTCAACCCAAATTTACCAAGCAGTTTTTCCCATGTGATACGTTCACTTCGGTCAATACCTTTGATCAGGAATGACTTCCAAGGTGTAAGGCTAATTTTCCCAATTTTGGTTTCCTGACATAGCAGGCACATGACTTTCAGAAATGAGATATCGTAGCGATTGTTACGCCAGTAAAGCCCCAACCAATATTTTCCATCATTCATCCTGTTCATCCCTTCATAATAAGGAAAAGGATCAGAAGGCATTTTCAAATCATGTGTAATACGAATCGTATTTAACTGAACTGTTGCCTCAATTTTTTCCCAAAGAATGTCCCAGTTGTCAGCGCAATCCAATAATTGCTGTTGCTCAATATAATGCGCCAACTTGACCAAGTCATAACTGTAAATCAGCTTTGGGCATTTCCACAATCCATTGTCCTGATCTGACCTCCTGATATAGCAATACCAGTAATTTTCATTTTCAGATGCCACAAAGTTTACCTGCCCTGTAAAAAGGGGTACCATTGACTGAGCAGGGTCAACAATATTGATTTTGATAGAGGGTTGGTATTCAAAAGTATCCAGAATATAATGGTACATATGGGGTGCCAGCCACGAGGTAGATGCCATCACATCCAGTGCCGTATAGGAGCTAACGACATTCTGAAAGCCTTCTTCCTCACTGTCATATTGGGTTTGAATGGAACGGAATGTGGTTTCCAGTGTATCCCTTTTCTTCTCTGCAACCGGAAATAGGATATCCTGACGGGAGCCGAAATGTACATGACTTGCTCCCAACTCTTCTGCTGTCAGTACGATCTTAAGCAAGTCACCTGGAGAGATGATTCCTCCTTTTACAAATACCCTAATCAGGTCTCTTTTTTGAATTTGATTGCCCATATTTAGCTGTCATTTTTGCTTTTTCATCAAAAAATTATGGTTGTATTGCCACCATAAAGGCATCCAATATATCCTTCACTTCGGGCTTACAACTTCCACAACCCAGTCCTGCACCCGTTTGCTCACACAACTTCTTATAGTCGGTACACCCTCCTTGGATGGCTTCTTCAATATTGCCTTTCCCTACATTTCCACAGCTACACACCAATTCCCCTTTTACAGGTTGCTGCTCTCCAAATGCCCGCAGCAGTTGTTCCCTTTTCTCTGCCAGCTCTGTTCTACCACCAATCAGTTTCTTAAACTCAGCAAATTCCGCCTTGTCTCCCATCAAAACGGCCCCTACCAACCTGTCTTTATAGATAATACATTTCTTGTAATATCGCTTGGACTTATCCAGTAAGATGACCTCATCATAGCCTATAGCCTTGGCTGGTATTTCAGTTATCCCTAATGAACACAAGTCAAATGTAGAGAATTTAAGGATGTTCATCGGAACAGTTCCACTGTACAGGCTCAGACGATCTCCTGCAATAAAACGTGCCATAATATCTGCCATCTCTTCGGCAGCAGCCGTCGTTCCATTCAGCTTCTGTTCAAACTCCGCTACTTCACCTACAGCAAATATATTCGGATCAGAGGTTTGCAAGTAAGGATTTACCACCAGTCCTCTGCCTGTCGTCAACCCTGCCTCTTTTCCTATTTCTACATTGGGTCTTGTACCAATGGCATAAACCACGGCATCACAAGTCAATGACTTACCACTTTTCAGGTGCGCTGTCGCTGTTTTGGAAATATTGTCATAGGCTACTTCCTGTACCTGATCATTGGTATAAACCTGTATGCCCAAGTCTTCCACATGTTCCCTTAGCAGGTTACTTGCCATGGTATCCAGTTGCCGTTCCATCAGTCTGGAAGCCAACTGGATGATAGAAACCTCTACTTCCATTTCCCTCAATGCTGAAGCCAACTCCAATCCCAACAGACCTCCTCCAACAATCACGACATGTCCTTTTCCATTGATATATTTCTTCAGTGCATCCGCATGTGCCTTACTTCGCATGGTGAATACACATGGTAAATGAATAGGTGTATCAGGAGGTAAAAACGCCCGACTTCCTGTAGCAATCACCAGTTTGTCGTAGGCATAGGTCTGTCCCCTGTCATCAGTAACCAATTTCATGCTTCTTTCTATGCGCTCAATAGTCGTACTCACATAAATGGAGGCATTAAGCGCTTCAAACTCCCCTTTCCTAAACTTGAGCAATTCCTCAAATGTCAAAGTTTCATTGACATACTCCGGTAACAATACCCTGTCATAAAAAGGAATTTCTTCTTTAGAGAAAACAAGGATTTCATCCTCCTGATTAAGTGACCGGTACGTCATCAGGAAACGGTGAGCTGCTGCGCCAGCCCCTATCACAATTACACGCTGAGGTTGCTTCTTGTAGCGAACAACCTCAACAGCTGAATACTTGAAATCAGGCTCTTTCGATATGGGATCCAGAAGTCTGTCTGTAAGGTTATTGGTTCTTGCCAGATCATGTTGCAGTATTTTACCCCAATGCATCGGTAAAAAAACCACTCCTTCCTTGATCTTGTCTGTCAACTGGGCATGTACCCTTACCGTTCCTCTTTTGCTACTGATCTCTACCACATCCCCATCCTTGATGTTCCTGA
>NZ_JBAJNO010000005.1 GCF_036880985.1 Limibacter armeniacum | reverse complement strand
TTATCTACATTCCTATCATATTCAATATCATAAAATGGTACTATACTCTTGGTTGTGTCAACCAATTCACCTTTTGGATTCTTCCTTTTAATGGGGATTTTCATTTGTCGCCTTTGGATATCATTTACAGCGGCTTCAATCTCATCATGTTTACCACTTGGAGAAATTACAGAGTTAGGTATATCGAATTTAAGTTTCCCAATTTGACCTAAACTATTGTCTATATCATTCACAACAGGTCTTAATTCTGATATTACGTAGTATAGTATTCGTCTTGACTTAACAGTAGTGTTGAACTCAGATAAGACTATATGATTAGCCATGTATATTGATTTTTTTGACTCCTCTTTCATAGTAAAAAATGGGGTTGTTTACATCTTTCTTATCAAACATAAATAATTAAAAACATAATAACAAAACATATATATGTTTTATGATTATGTTTTTAATCGGCGATATATAGTTTTTTAATCGGCGATATATAGTTTTTAATCGGCGATATATAGTTTTTAATCGGCGATATATAGTTTTTAATCGGCGATATATAGTTTTTAACTCGATCAAGTACTTGGTTATCAGTCGATTACAGCCCCCTCAAAGTATTAAAAGTATGCTAAAAGTTTCACAATAACTTTTGTGTTTACGCGAGAAGAAATGTTGCCCGTTTCTTAAAATTTTGATAGAAACAAAAGGGAAAAAAGTCATTAAAAGTGACTGTGTCAGTTAACTCATCCAATAGTAGCTAACGATCATAGGTATTTGCTAAAAAAAATGGCAGATACGTGGCTTCGCTTCGCTTCAACTGCGAGGATAGTTGTGATCTGACATTTCGGTGGTCGTCAATTATGTTATCTCCAGTTGTGATCTGATATAAAAAAAAGGTTGCGCTGGTGTGAATATCTAACGTAGGGTCGGGAGTTTATAAATTATTTAGAATTAAGCCATTTAAGTGGGGTAGGTTGAACGTTTGGGGGGGTAAAGGTGGTTTGTGTTGTCATGGTTGGTAAAGTCCATTAAAAGCCATTTATAATCCATTATTTTAAATAAGATAAAAAACTGTTAACTCTTTAGCCATTTTTAATAGACGGTTAAGATATGAAAAGAGCCAAATTTGAAGGGGTTGGCTCTTTTTTATCAACTACTATTCAGAATTGAATTATTTCAATTCTGTAGTATCAGTCTCCTTTCTTATGCTTATGAGGCTTCAACGATGGAGTATTTCCAGGAGTTTCTTTATTATCTCGTTGACGTCTATCGGGTTTTCCCGTTGTTTTTGCAATTCTTTTCGGGCCTGGTTTTATTCCCATGATTAATCTGTTTAAAGTTTGATTGAATAATAAATACTTAGTATTTATCAACGCATTTACATATTAAAAAGTTATAAAAACATCTTATCAAGATATCATAGATATTTACCTGATGAAGGTATTGATGAAGATAGGTAGTTGGGTAATCTTATTTTCTTCTTCAATTCACCGTTTCGTTCAAAATTACTCTGTGGAAATAGGTCGTTTCGGCAAGCCTCACTTTGCTATTTCCATCCGCAATTTCTCACTGCACTTCCGGGTGTTCCGATGTTTTGGCATCTCCAGGTTCAACCGTTCGTTCCTCACTTACTTACTTCGTTCAGTTACGTATTGCTAAGGTTAAACCACTGCCATGTATCAAAGTACGCAGCACCTGGAAATTACACCATTCGTACCTCATAGTGTAATTTTTGCTCGCCCTACGGGTTTTTAGCAACATTTAAATTGCTAATACAATTTAAATGTTGTTTTATGATTATAAAAAACAATATATTTAAATTAAAATTTAAATTAAATGGCATCAAATCATACAACCATCACAGTCAGCAAGGAGCTGAAAATACGCTTGCAAAAGCACACAAAAAATGGTCAGATGACATCCTTTTTAGAAGCTGTTTGCGACTTCTTGGATTCATCTGATATGGACATTTTCAATCCTAAAGGGTCGGATATAAAGTCCGCTGTTAAGGAATTGAAAGATGTTGGGAGGAAGATTCAAAAGGATTACAGTAACAACGTCGCTTTCATCAAAACCCTAGAGAAAGATGAGCTAAAACCAACCATCTCCAGAATACAGTTACTACTGAAAGAGACAGATGTTATTCAAGATGTACCAAAAAAGATAAACGCTTTGTATCATCATTTATCTAAGGAGATGAAGGTGCTGGTTGAGTCACACAAAGAAGAAAAGAAAGCTGATGAAGAGAAGGTTATGAAGTTTAATGAGTATCTAAATAATGCTCATAAAGAAAGAGAGGAATTGATTGAAAAATCAGCAAAAGAACAGGCTGATAAGATCAAAATTGAATGGCGTAAAAAGTTGGATATTTTTTATATGGACCTATATGATAAAAAAGATATGGCTAATGGATTGGGAGTGATTAACCATGAACGACTCATGCAAAGGGTTCAGCAATTAAAAGAAGATTTAGGGTTTTATGGTAGTTGATATAACAGATAGCCCGAAGGGGGGAAATACAGGAAGTTCGGCTACCGCTGTTCAGTATCTTTCAAAAGAGAATGAAGGTAAGGAGCCAAAGGATATGGAGTTTTTTTTCAGTCAGAATGAGAATCATGTAATTAATGAAGAGGTAGTTGGCCAGTTGGACGCCTCCCGAAGAGGTATTAAGTCAAAAGAAGCTAAATTCTTCAACCTGACAATTGCACCTTCCCAGAAGGAGCTTAAACATATTGGGAATGATAGAGAAAAACTCATGGAATATGCTAGAGGGGTTATGGAGATTTACGCTGACAATTTCGGCAAGGGATTGAAGAGTGAAGACATAGTCTGGTATGCAAAAATCGAAAAAGAAAGAACATATAAGGGTACAGAGAAGGAGGTCCGTGAAGGAAAAGTAAAACGAGGAGAAAAAAAAGCTGGAGATCAAACACACATACATGTTTTGATTAGGAGGAAAGGGGCTGATAAAAAGACTCTTCTCTCTCCTCTTACTAATCACAAGAATACTGTAAAGGGTAAAATAAAAGGAGGGTTTGATAGAACTGCTTTTAAGATTAAATGTGAAAAACATTTCGATAAAGAGTACAGCTACAAGCGTGAAATTACAGAAACGTTTGAGTATGTAAATGCTATAAAAAACGGTACTGAAGAAGATAGGATGTATTGGCTCAACCTTGAGCGAAAACTAGATAAAGAGAAAAAAAAATCAATAGATAAAATAAAACAAGCAGCTAATTTGACATTAAATAAAGGTCAAAAGTTAAATAAAGAAGATCAGGTTTTTGATAAATCTGAAAAAGGGAAATATAATTTAGAAGAGCCCATAGAGAATAAAAAATGGAAAGGACCTTCATTATCATTGTAAATCGCTTGAATGATGTATGTTGTATTTAAATATTTTCTTATAATGCCCATGCCCTTATTTTTAAATTAATCAATTAACATTTAGCACTCCTTTTAAATCTTCTTTGTTATGGGATCGTTGTTTTTATTTTTTCTTACATTACTAATGTTTATGTATTTCATTTTGAGTGAAAAAACAACTACATTAATCTTGTGCACTATGTTTTTTTATTGAAAATTTTTAAACTTTAATTTCAAATTATGAAACCTAGATTTTTTCAAAAAACATTTATTATCCTATCTTTAATGTTATCAGTATTATCTTGTACAGAGGAAGTAGAGGTAAAAAAAGATAAGGTAGTTCACCTTAAGTTTGAGACTGTTTCTGACAGCAATAATGCTAGGTCAACTTCAGAATATGAGGAGTTTTCTGCAAAAGTACTTTCTCTTTCCCCTTTAGAAATAGAGTCTGAAGAGTTGGAAGTAATAGAAGTAGTTCATTCAGAAACTTTGAAAGTGATTCGTGTAGTTGTAAAGAAAAATAGCGAGGGAGCTAATTCGTCCATGAGAGTAAGTTGTACACCTGGAATTAGAATGGGGCACTTTTATGATGGGAATGATTGTTGGGTTTATGGCACTATTGCCACAGGTGATGATTGTGAAACATTATTTGCTCCAGCAGACTATGCAACTCAATACGTGATGAACGTATGCGGCTGGAGTAACGTCGCGTAATTAAATTTAATTTATATGAGAAATATTTTAGCTTTTACTCTATTTGTATTTATAGGTTGTAAGTCACAGCAATTGGATTCTACTCAAGTAGGAACTGATTTGCCAGCTTATCATATTAGTGATCCTGCTATTGAAAAAAGTGTATTTAAGAGTATGATGAGTAGTGAAGAATACTCGAAAGACATACATTTATTTTTAAATAATAAAGAATATCCAATAGAAAGTCTTCATTCTATAATGGATACGATTCAATCAGGTTATTCTATAAATATTGATACAGTTGATAATATTAAAAACTTGTATATAAAGAGTAGATAGTTGTTTATATTCTCATATCAAGATAAAGCAATAGTGCATCCCCCCTTATTTGATTAAAATTCAGATAAGGGGATTTTATTCTAATTATAGGGAAGGTTATTTATGATGACTCTAGTAAAGGTCTATACTATTATTGGAAATGCTATGTTGAAGCCTTATGATTTGTCAATATTCAAGCGAAATATTCAGACTGATGCAGTTATATTGCTGTTAATCAGTTGAATATAAGTTATTAACATTTATTTTCCTTTCTTACCTCCTTCTCTCTGACATCAGTATATTTAACAACCATTTCCCCATCCTTCTCTTTGAATAATATTTTTCCGGTTTCTTTTTTCATTTCCTGATTCAATTCTCTTTCGTATCGGTCGCGATTAATTGTACCAACCTTTCCAAGGTGTTTGTTTTTAAAATCTTTAAGTGAAATAGCCATGATTTTGAGTTTATTTATATATACAAATATAGTATTTCTAAAGGTTTAAAAAGGACGTTTTCCTCAAAATACGACGTACTGGAGAAGATCAATATTACAAATTATAGGTCTTAGACTATGTTATTTTTGATACACTATCAGAGGTGTGCCAAAAAATAACATGAGCTTATCCTACACATGATGACATTAATCTTTAAGCAGAGCTATCGCTGCTTTAATCACTTCAATGTCCCGCTCCGTTTGTAGATCAACTTTCCCAGGATGCACATGATTTAGATTCTGTTGTTTACGGTCGAGCATGTCAAACAACTCTGCTTTCAAGTCAGCCTTACCTCTTTTCCTCAAATGGTTATCTAGCTGGTGGATGATACTACTGAATTTAGAATCCATACTCATTTGGGTTTTGGTCTACTGTTTAAAGCAAAAGAGGAGCCTTTCAGTTCCTCTATTTTCTCATGAAGATATTATCTTTTAAACAATTATGTTGCTCTCTCAGCTCCCCTTTTGGATTAAACTGATCAAAGACGGAGTAAAATGAAAGTCTTTCAATAATTCGACATGATTTTTCGAGCCAGTACACTTGCTCCATGAACTCGGATGTACGATCTAGAACCTTTTCATCATAAGCCCATTTCCCATCTTTGGATACACCTTCTATCCTCTCCCTCAATTGTTTTGACTCATTCCAGAACTCTTTATAGATTCTGTGCAAGGACTCTTTTTTGTACGTGTTATACACTGGGTATTGCTTTACTTTATGTATAGCAACTTGATCTTCTAGTGTCATATTCATTTAAAAAGTTGGGTTTGTTTAAAAAAGAAGGGACTCAGATAGCCCCTTCTCTATTGCTTATTCTCCTACTTGATCATTATACCTTTTGATTTCTTCCAAGAGGTATTTTTTATACTGTTCTTGCATGAAGCTGTAGAAAACATTCAAATCATCATTTTCCCTGGTTGCTTCTAAAGCCTGAATGTAGTCAAGCTTGTCTTCTTTAAATACGATACTCATGGGTAGCCCCAATCGCTCTTGAATATAGTTCATCAGTAGTCTACTGGTCCTGCCATTCCCATCATAGAATGGGTGGATGGAAACAAGCTCAAAATGAGCATAAAAACTAAGGTTGATTTTCTCTTCAAGTGTCAACCTTTCATCATTAATGTTCTCCTCCAGATGTTTTGCAAGCTTTTCTACAGCTGATGGTACTTTTGAGTAATTCATGAAATACCTAACTCCAGCCATAACCGCTCCCTTCCGGAACTCTCCTTTCCTAGCGTCTACTTCACCAAATACAGTATTATAGATGCTGCCTGTTGTTTCCATTACCTGAGCATTCAATTTCTGTATTAGCGTTGAAGTAATGGGTGATTTCTGTTTGACTAACTCTTTCATTAGTTCCAGAGCTTTATAATGATCCATCACCATGTTGGAGTGAATCAGTGGCTTCCCCTTTGGTGTCAATCCATCATGCAGCAGTAGTCTGGTATCTTCTATCGTTAAGGTTGAGCCTTCTATTTGGGTACTGTGTGCTACAATGGTGTAGCTGTTGAACTTGTCATAATCGACAACTTCATCTAATTTCAGAGATTTATATTCTTCTATTATATCCTCTACCCCTTTCATTTTTTCTCTTATTTATAATGTAACAATAATAAGATTACACCCCTGATTATAACACTTCTTGCATCACTTTGTAAGTGCGCTTAATGTTCATGACAGTAGACCTTGATAGTTGGTATTTTTGAACTAAATCATCTACTTTTGAACCTTTTTGAATGTCTTTGACTACGTCAGGATATTTATCTAATAATTGCCTGTTAGTGTATGATTTTTGGCTTATTAAGTTGTTTTGAACGTTCAAATCATAGGGTAATTCAAAGTCTCCTATGTCAATTTTTTCGATGTTTTTACGATTGAGTTCATTTGAACTATTTGAACGGTTAATTTGAATGGTTTCGGGTTCATTTGAATGACCATACTTGTATTCAGTTTCAATATCATTATTTGTATAAGCACTAGAGCTTAATTCAATGGAACACATCTTGTAATAATGATACCTGAAGTGGTAAGCAAACAAGTTCAATGACTCCATCACTAAAACAATTATTGCCATCAAAATTCCGAAGTGATGGGCAGAGGAGGAGTTAGTTGAAATATCAGCAGAAAGATTCTGGTTAAGGGATTCCATTTGTCCTGGTACTCTGATCGGAGAGAGGTTAGTTCAGCTTCTTTCTTTAATATGGCTTCCTTTCCCTCGTCCGTTAACTGACCAAATGCCCAGTTATTTTTTGAGGTATCCCAATACTGCTTTTTGTACGCATTATCATTTCGGAGAAATTGTATTTCATCTCTCACGGAGCTAATACGTGACTCATAATACTTATTGACAGCATCCTCTTTAGACTCATAAGAAGTAGAGATTTCTTCAGATTGATCCTTTTGGTTTACTGCAAAAAAGTATCCGCCCAAGGAGGATGTTATTACGCTGATCAGTATTGTGCCTATTAGGGCGGCTAGTACAGCAGAAGGGACATTAACTTTCCCTTCTGTCTGATTCTTTCTTTTGAAAAAAGAGGAGGAGGCTCCAGCTTTAGCGAACTCGTTGATGCCAATTACCATTGCCAATAGCAGGAGGGAGCCAACAGCCATCGCAACATGAGCAAGAGATCCTTCCAGACTTATTGCGGATTTATCCAGCGCAATAAAACCGATACACAGTGAAGCAAGGAGGAAGGAAATCACATGGTAAAAACGAGCGAAAAACACTGCTAACTTATACTGTGTCAGGTTTCGCAAGTCGTATGGAGCAATCTCTAGTTTTGATGCAGCATCTTCCAAACGCTGTTTTCTTTCTAGCTCGTTCATGGTTTTTTCAGCTAAAAAAGTTTGTTTTGTAATAGGACTCATTCTTTAATGTAGTTTAAAGGGTGATAAATGCCCTCTATCCCTAAGTTTTCGACGACGCTAGGGGAGAGGGTTTTTTATTTTAATTCAAAATGGAGGATTTTCAGGTGGAAGGGTTCCAAATATCCTTCCAAGTAAGTATCTCAACTTTGATACCCACAAACTGCCAGACTTATCTATTTGCCATAGGAAGTCATTAATCATGTTCTCATCGCATTTATACTTTGGAGAAGTTAATAATAGATTTTTCAATTCAGAAGTTCTCTCAAGTTCTCCCATGAATATGCAGAAAAAGCCATTGGTTGCAGGGAGAAGGTCTATGAAATGAATTAGAAGCCATCTTCTAGCTTTCTCTTGTTCAGGCGTTGTGTTAGAGTCTTGATACCTTATCAGATAATTCATTTCTTCTTCTGATAGCTTTGTTACATCTATAGTATTATTAAGCACTATCTCTATATCCATTTCCTCATTTGAAAGCTTAGAATTCATGAATGATCCAAGTTGTATCTTTCCTGCATCATCATCTCCAAACTCAAAGTCATCTATATTGTTTTTGAGTTCTTCATATGGCGGATCCCCCAATATCTTATCAATAGCTTTTCGACCTACTGCTAATATTTTTAAATGATTATTACTTAATCCGTCATGATCATTTATTAGATCAAGTAATAGGTCATTTAAATCTAAAAGACTTGCTCTATCTTCTTCTGTTATGTTCGATTCATGGCCATATTCTATGAGGTGCGAATTTAGTAAATTGAAGTATGTAGTAATTTGACCATTATATTTATTTTCCCAAGCACCAACAGAGATAGTATCACCCTCTTTGATGTTATAGTCCTTTTCAGCCTCAAATTCCACCTTATAGTCTGGTTGTGATTCATTCTCCTTTGGAAGATTTCGTTTTAGCTTGAACTTTATTCTTTCCATATTTTTTTTGATGTTAAACCATTCCAAGTGTTCTCAATAAATGACCAGATGCGTTAGTATATGAGCTTTTTTGATTTTTCCATGTATTCATCCATTTGCGAAACCCATTAAGCTTTTTCTCGTCATAAAGAATCTCTTTAAGATGATCTGTGGATATATTTAATTGATCTGTAATAATATTATATGCATTAATTTGGAATTGAGTTAAGCTAGATAAATCAATGTCTTTATTTAAATGCTCATCACTAATTCCATTAAGTTCACTCTTACTTTCCAATATTTTTATATGAAACTCAATTGACTTAAATGATCGCCCTTTCTTGTAATAATCAAACTCTATATATAATTCTGTTCTTTCATTTATGTGTTTCACAGATCGATCTATTACAGCTTTAAGGTTACTAAATCTATCGTAAGTTGGATTTGTTAGGTGTAAAAGTTTTCTAATGTTATCTATGCTTTCATACCACATTCCTGTGTTTTTCCATTTACATAATAATTCATATAGTCGTTGGGAGTATTGGCTTGTTAGCAAGAGAGCTGTTTTAAATTTTAATTGAGTATATCCTGCTGCTAAGTCCTTAAAATAAGGTAGAGCTTCATTTGCTAATGTGACTTGAATATAACCTCTACCGTTATCTACATTCCTATCATATTCAATATCATAAAATGGTACTATACTCTTGGTTGTGTCAACCAATTCACCTTTTGGATTCTTCCTTTTAATGGGGATTTTCATTTGTCGCCTTTGGATATCATTTACAGCGGCTTCAATCTCATCATGTTTACCACTTGGAGAAATTACAGAGTTAGGTATATCGAATTTAAGTTTCCCAATTTGACCTAAACTATTGTCTATATCATTCACAACAGGTCTTAATTCTGATATTACGTAGTATAGTATTCGTCTTGACTTAACAGTAGTGTTGAACTCAGATAAGACTATATGATTAGCCATGTATATTGATTTTTTTGACTCCTCTTTCATAGTAAAAAATGGGGTTGTTTACATCTTTCTTATCAAACATAAATAATTAAAAACATAATAACAAAACATATATATGTTTTATGATTATGTTTTTAATCGGCGATATATAGTTTTTTAATCGGCGATATATAGTTTTTAATCGGCGATATATAGTTTTTAATCGGCGATATATAGTTTTTAATCGGCGATATATAGTTTTTAACTCGATCAAGTACTTGGTTATCAGTCGATTACAGCCCCCTCAAAGTATTAAAAGTATGCTAAAAGTTTCACAATAACTTTTGTGTTTACGCGAGAAGAAATGTTGCCCGTTTCTTAAAATTTTGATAGAAACAAAAGGGAAAAAAGTCATTAAAAGTGACTGTGTCAGTTAACTCATCCAATAGTAGCTAACGATCATAGGTATTTGCTAAAAAAAATGGCAGATACGTGGCTTCGCTTCGCTTCAACTGCGAGGATAGTTGTGATCTGACATTTCGGTGGTCGTCAATT
Organism: Limibacter armeniacum; assembly: GCF_036880985.1. Taxonomy (NCBI): domain Bacteria; kingdom Pseudomonadati; phylum Bacteroidota; class Cytophagia; order Cytophagales; family Flammeovirgaceae; genus Limibacter; species Limibacter armeniacum. The sequence goes on along the minus strand of NZ_JBAJNO010000005.1, from coordinate 7,954 downwards.
ATGTTATCTCCAGTTGTGATCTGATATAAAAAAAAGGTTGCGCTGGTGTGAATATCTAACGTAGGGTCGGGAGTTTATAAATTATTTAGAATTAAGCCATTTAAGTGGGGTAGGTTGAACGTTTGGGGGGGTAAAGGTGGTTTGTGTTGTCATGGTTGGTAAAGTCCATTAAAAGCCATTTATAATCCATTATTTTAAATAAGATAAAAAACTGTTAACTCTTTAGCCATTTTTAATAGACGGTTAAGATATGAAAAGAGCCAAATTTGAAGGGGTTGGCTCTTTTTTATCAACTACTATTCAGAATTGAATTATTTCAATTCTGTAGTATCAGTCTCCTTTCTTATGCTTATGAGGCTTCAACGATGGAGTATTTCCAGGAGTTTCTTTATTATCTCGTTGACGTCTATCGGGTTTTCCCGTTGTTTTTGCAATTCTTTTCGGGCCTGGTTTTATTCCCATGATTAATCTGTTTAAAGTTTGATTGAATAATAAATACTTAGTATTTATCAACGCATTTACATATTAAAAAGTTATAAAAACATCTTATCAAGATATCATAGATATTTACCTGATGAAGGTATTGATGAAGATAGGTAGTTGGGTAATCTTATTTTCTTCTTCAATTCACCGTTTCGTTCAAAATTACTCTGTGGAAATAGGTCGTTTCGGCAAGCCTCACTTTGCTATTTCCATCCGCAATTTCTCACTGCACTTCCGGGTGTTCCGATGTTTTGGCATCTCAGGTTCAACCGTTCGTTCCTCACTTACTTTTCACCAGTCGATAGCAACATCTCTACCCCTGTTCATTTCAAAGAAAAGAAGCGAGCGGAAATTACACCATTCGTACCTCATAGTGTAATTTTTGCTCGCCCTACGGGTTTTTAGCAACATTTAAATTGCTAATACAATTTAAATGTTGTTTTATGATTATAAAAAACAATATATTTAAATTAAAATTTAAATTAAATGGCATCAAATCATACAACCATCACAGTCAGCAAGGAGCTGAAAATACGCTTGCAAAAGCACACAAAAAATGGTCAGATGACATCCTTTTTAGAAGCTGTTTGCGACTTCTTGGATTCATCTGATATGGACATTTTCAATCCTAAAGGGTCGGATATAAAGTCCGCTGTTAAGGAATTGAAAGATGTTGGGAGGAAGATTCAAAAGGATTACAGTAACAACGTCGCTTTCATCAAAACCCTAGAGAAAGATGAGCTAAAACCAACCATCTCCAGAATACAGTTACTACTGAAAGAGACAGATGTTATTCAAGATGTACCAAAAAAGATAAACGCTTTGTATCATCATTTATCTAAGGAGATGAAGGTGCTGGTTGAGTCACACAAAGAAGAAAAGAAAGCTGATGAAGAGAAGGTTATGAAGTTTAATGAGTATCTAAATAATGCTCATAAAGAAAGAGAGGAATTGATTGAAAAATCAGCAAAAGAACAGGCTGATAAGATCAAAATTGAATGGCGTAAAAAGTTGGATATTTTTTATATGGACCTATATGATAAAAAAGATATGGCTAATGGATTGGGAGTGATTAACCATGAACGACTCATGCAAAGGGTTCAGCAATTAAAAGAAGATTTAGGGTTTTATGGTAGTTGATATAACAGATAGCCCGAAGGGGGGAAATACAGGAAGTTCGGCTACCGCTGTTCAGTATCTTTCAAAAGAGAATGAAGGTAAGGAGCCAAAGGATATGGAGTTTTTTTTCAGTCAGAATGAGAATCATGTAATTAATGAAGAGGTAGTTGGCCAGTTGGACGCCTCCCGAAGAGGTATTAAGTCAAAAGAAGCTAAATTCTTCAACCTGACAATTGCACCTTCCCAGAAGGAGCTTAAACATATTGGGAATGATAGAGAAAAACTCATGGAATATGCTAGAGGGGTTATGGAGATTTACGCTGACAATTTCGGCAAGGGATTGAAGAGTGAAGACATAGTCTGGTATGCAAAAATCGAAAAAGAAAGAACATATAAGGGTACAGAGAAGGAGGTCCGTGAAGGAAAAGTAAAACGAGGAGAAAAAAAAGCTGGAGATCAAACACACATACATGTTTTGATTAGGAGGAAAGGGGCTGATAAAAAGACTCTTCTCTCTCCTCTTACTAATCACAAGAATACTGTAAAGGGTAAAATAAAAGGAGGGTTTGATAGAACTGCTTTTAAGATTAAATGTGAAAAACATTTCGATAAAGAGTACAGCTACAAGCGTGAAATTACAGAAACGTTTGAGTATGTAAATGCTATAAAAAACGGTACTGAAGAAGATAGGATGTATTGGCTCAACCTTGAGCGAAAACTAGATAAAGAGAAAAAAAAATCAATAGATAAAATAAAACAAGCAGCTAATTTGACATTAAATAAAGGTCAAAAGTTAAATAAAGAAGATCAGGTTTTTGATAAATCTGAAAAAGGGAAATATAATTTAGAAGAGCCCATAGAGAATAAAAAATGGAAAGGACCTTCATTATCATTGTAAATCGCTTGAATGATGTATGTTGTATTTAAATATTTTCTTATAATGCCCATGCCCTTATTTTTAAATTAATCAATTAACATTTAGCACTCCTTTTAAATCTTCTTTGTTATGGGATCGTTGTTTTTATTTTTTCTTACATTACTAATGTTTATGTATTTCATTTTGAGTGAAAAAACAACTACATTAATCTTGTGCACTATGTTTTTTTATTGAAAATTTTTAAACTTTAATTTCAAATTATGAAACCTAGATTTTTTCAAAAAACATTTATTATCCTATCTTTAATGTTATCAGTATTATCTTGTACAGAGGAAGTAGAGGTAAAAAAAGATAAGGTAGTTCACCTTAAGTTTGAGACTGTTTCTGACAGCAATAATGCTAGGTCAACTTCAGAATATGAGGAGTTTTCTGCAAAAGTACTTTCTCTTTCCCCTTTAGAAATAGAGTCTGAAGAGTTGGAAGTAATAGAAGTAGTTCATTCAGAAACTTTGAAAGTGATTCGTGTAGTTGTAAAGAAAAATAGCGAGGGAGCTAATTCGTCCATGAGAGTAAGTTGTACACCTGGAATTAGAATGGGGCACTTTTATGATGGGAATGATTGTTGGGTTTATGGCACTATTGCCACAGGTGATGATTGTGAAACATTATTTGCTCCAGCAGACTATGCAACTCAATACGTGATGAACGTATGCGGCTGGAGTAACGTCGCGTAATTAAATTTAATTTATATGAGAAATATTTTAGCTTTTACTCTATTTGTATTTATAGGTTGTAAGTCACAGCAATTGGATTCTACTCAAGTAGGAACTGATTTGCCAGCTTATCATATTAGTGATCCTGCTATTGAAAAAAGTGTATTTAAGAGTATGATGAGTAGTGAAGAATACTCGAAAGACATACATTTATTTTTAAATAATAAAGAATATCCAATAGAAAGTCTTCATTCTATAATGGATACGATTCAATCAGGTTATTCTATAAATATTGATACAGTTGATAATATTAAAAACTTGTATATAAAGAGTAGATAGTTGTTTATATTCTCATATCAAGATAAAGCAATAGTGCATCCCCCCTTATTTGATTAAAATTCAGATAAGGGGATTTTATTCTAATTATAGGGAAGGTTATTTATGATGACTCTAGTAAAGGTCTATACTATTATTGGAAATGCTATGTTGAAGCCTTATGATTTGTCAATATTCAAGCGAAATATTCAGACTGATGCAGTTATATTGCTGTTAATCAGTTGAATATAAGTTATTAACATTTATTTTCCTTTCTTACCTCCTTCTCTCTGACATCAGTATATTTAACAACCATTTCCCCATCCTTCTCTTTGAATAATATTTTTCCGGTTTCTTTTTTCATTTCCTGATTCAATTCTCTTTCGTATCGGTCGCGATTAATTGTACCAACCTTTCCAAGGTGTTTGTTTTTAAAATCTTTAAGTGAAATAGCCATGATTTTGAGTTTATTTATATATACAAATATAGTATTTCTAAAGGTTTAAAAAGGACGTTTTCCTCAAAATACGACGTACTGGAGAAGATCAATATTACAAATTATAGGTCTTAGACTATGTTATTTTTGATACACTATCAGAGGTGTGCCAAAAAATAACATGAGCTTATCCTACACATGATGACATTAATCTTTAAGCAGAGCTATCGCTGCTTTAATCACTTCAATGTCCCGCTCCGTTTGTAGATCAACTTTCCCAGGATGCACATGATTTAGATTCTGTTGTTTACGGTCGAGCATGTCAAACAACTCTGCTTTCAAGTCAGCCTTACCTCTTTTCCTCAAATGGTTATCTAGCTGGTGGATGATACTACTGAATTTAGAATCCATACTCATTTGGGTTTTGGTCTACTGTTTAAAGCAAAAGAGGAGCCTTTCAGTTCCTCTATTTTCTCATGAAGATATTATCTTTTAAACAATTATGTTGCTCTCTCAGCTCCCCTTTTGGATTAAACTGATCAAAGACGGAGTAAAATGAAAGTCTTTCAATAATTCGACATGATTTTTCGAGCCAGTACACTTGCTCCATGAACTCGGATGTACGATCTAGAACCTTTTCATCATAAGCCCATTTCCCATCTTTGGATACACCTTCTATCCTCTCCCTCAATTGTTTTGACTCATTCCAGAACTCTTTATAGATTCTGTGCAAGGACTCTTTTTTGTACGTGTTATACACTGGGTATTGCTTTACTTTATGTATAGCAACTTGATCTTCTAGTGTCATATTCATTTAAAAAGTTGGGTTTGTTTAAAAAAGAAGGGACTCAGATAGCCCCTTCTCTATTGCTTATTCTCCTACTTGATCATTATACCTTTTGATTTCTTCCAAGAGGTATTTTTTATACTGTTCTTGCATGAAGCTGTAGAAAACATTCAAATCATCATTTTCCCTGGTTGCTTCTAAAGCCTGAATGTAGTCAAGCTTGTCTTCTTTAAATACGATACTCATGGGTAGCCCCAATCGCTCTTGAATATAGTTCATCAGTAGTCTACTGGTCCTGCCATTCCCATCATAGAATGGGTGGATGGAAACAAGCTCAAAATGAGCATAAAAACTAAGGTTGATTTTCTCTTCAAGTGTCAACCTTTCATCATTAATGTTCTCCTCCAGATGTTTTGCAAGCTTTTCTACAGCTGATGGTACTTTTGAGTAATTCATGAAATACCTAACTCCAGCCATAACCGCTCCCTTCCGGAACTCTCCTTTCCTAGCGTCTACTTCACCAAATACAGTATTATAGATGCTGCCTGTTGTTTCCATTACCTGAGCATTCAATTTCTGTATTAGCGTTGAAGTAATGGGTGATTTCTGTTTGACTAACTCTTTCATTAGTTCCAGAGCTTTATAATGATCCATCACCATGTTGGAGTGAATCAGTGGCTTCCCCTTTGGTGTCAATCCATCATGCAGCAGTAGTCTGGTATCTTCTATCGTTAAGGTTGAGCCTTCTATTTGGGTACTGTGTGCTACAATGGTGTAGCTGTTGAACTTGTCATAATCGACAACTTCATCTAATTTCAGAGATTTATATTCTTCTATTATATCCTCTACCCCTTTCATTTTTTCTCTTATTTATAATGTAACAATAATAAGATTACACCCCTGATTATAACACTTCTTGCATCACTTTGTAAGTGCGCTTAATGTTCATGACAGTAGACCTTGATAGTTGGTATTTTTGAACTAAATCATCTACTTTTGAACCTTTTTGAATGTCTTTGACTACGTCAGGATATTTATCTAATAATTGCCTGTTAGTGTATGATTTTTGGCTTATTAAGTTGTTTTGAACGTTCAAATCATAGGGTAATTCAAAGTCTCCTATGTCAATTTTTTCGATGTTTTTACGATTGAGTTCATTTGAACTATTTGAACGGTTAATTTGAATGGTTTCGGGTTCATTTGAATGACCATACTTGTATTCAGTTTCAATATCATTATTTGTATAAGCACTAGAGCTTAATTCAATGGAACACATCTTGTAATAATGATACCTGAAGTGGTAAGCAAACAAGTTCAATGACTCCATCACTAAAACAATTATTGCCATCAAAATTCCGAAGTGATGGGCAGAGGAGGAGTTAGTTGAAATATCAGCAGAAAGATTCTGGTTAAGGGATTCCAGTTTGTCCTGGTACTCTGATCGGAGAGAGGTTAGTTCAGCTTCTTTCTTTAATATGGCTTCCTTTCCCTCGTCCGTTAACTGACCAAATGCCCAGTTATTTTTTGAGGTATCCCAATACTGCTTTTTGTACGCATTATCATTTCGGAGAAATTGTATTTCATCTCTCACGGAGCTAATACGTGACTCATAATACTTATTGACAGCATCCTCTTTAGACTCATAAGAAGTAGAGATTTCTTCAGATTGATCCTTTTGGTTTACTGCAAAAAAGTATCCGCCCAAGGAGGATGTTATTACGCTGATCAGTATTGTGCCTATTAGGGCGGCTAGTACAGCAGAAGGGACATTAACTTTCCCTTCTGTCTGATTCTTTCTTTTGAAAAAAGAGGAGGAGGCTCCAGCTTTAGCGAACTCGTTGATGCCAATTACCATTGCCAATAGCAGGAGGGAGCCAACAGCCATCGCAACATGAGCAAGAGATCCTTCCAGACTTATTGCGGATTTATCCAGCGCAATAAAACCGATACACAGTGAAGCAAGGAGGAAGGAAATCACATGGTAAAAACGAGCGAAAAACACTGCTAACTTATACTGTGTCAGGTTTCGCAAGTCGTATGGAGCAATCTCTAGTTTTGATGCAGCATCTTCCAAACGCTGTTTTCTTTCTAGCTCGTTCATGGTTTTTTCAGCTAAAAAAGTTTGTTTTGTAATAGGACTCATTCTTTAATGTAGTTTAAAGGGTGATAAATGCCCTCTATCCCTAAGTTTTCGACGACGCTAGGGGAGAGGGTTTTTTATTTTAATTCAAAATGGAGGATTTTCAGGTGGAAGGGTTCCAAATATCCTTCCAAGTAAGTATCTCAACTTTGATACCCACAAACTGCCAGACTTATCTATTTGCCATAGGAAGTCATTAATCATGTTCTCATCGCATTTATACTTTGGAGAAGTTAATAATAGATTTTTCAATTCAGAAGTTCTCTCAAGTTCTCCCATGAATATGCAGAAAAAGCCATTGGTTGCAGGGAGAAGGTCTATGAAATGAATTAGAAGCCATCTTCTAGCTTTCTCTTGTTCAGGCGTTGTGTTAGAGTCTTGATACCTTATCAGATAATTCATTTCTTCTTCTGATAGCTTTGTTACATCTATAGTATTATTAAGCACTATCTCTATATCCATTTCCTCATTTGAAAGCTTAGAATTCATGAATGATCCAAGTTGTATCTTTCCTGCATCATCATCTCCAAACTCAAAGTCATCTATATTGTTTTTGAGTTCTTCATATGGCGGATCCCCCAATATCTTATCAATAGCTTTTCGACCTACTGCTAATATTTTTAAATGATTATTACTTAATCCGTCATGATCATTTATTAGATCAAGTAATAGGTCATTTAAATCTAAAAGACTTGCTCTATCTTCTTCTGTTATGTTCGATTCATGGCCATATTCTATGAGGTGCGAATTTAGTAAATTGAAGTATGTAGTAATTTGACCATTATATTTATTTTCCCAAGCACCAACAGAGATAGTATCACCCTCTTTGATGTTATAGTCCTTTTCAGCCTCAAATTCCACCTTATAGTCTGGTTGTGATTCATTCTCCTTTGGAAGATTTCGTTTTAGCTTGAACTTTATTCTTTCCATATTTTTTTTGATGTTAAACCATTCCAAGTGTTCTCAATAAATGACCAGATGCGTTAGTATATGAGCTTTTTTGATTTTTCCATGTATTCATCCATTTGCGAAACCCATTAAGCTTTTTCTCGTCATAAAGAATCTCTTTAAGATGATCTGTGGA